>NZ_JAKUXJ010000005.1:54250-144882 GCF_026782895.1 Streptococcus mitis | reverse complement strand
ACAGCTGTTGAATTCATATTTAGACCGATAGAGGCAATAAAAATTGCACACATCAAAATCGCTGTATCTCTCAATCGAACATGAAGGTCATCGTATAATTTCTCACGGTATTCCCGTGTTGAATAATTTCCGTTCATTGGTTACTCCTTTTATTTCATATAATCTTGTTTCTGCATGGATGATGGTAGAGAGACTTTTGTCCAATCTTACATATGTTTCTTCTCACCTGTTATACTTTTGAAAATTATCCTCTAAGTATCCGTCAATCCATCCTTAACATTATATCAAAAATTTTACAGTCTTTCTCTGAAGAAATCTATCAATTTAACAGATAGAGAAAGAAACTTTTGTTTCCTTATCCAAAGAACAAAAGACTGCATCTCCTGAACCTTGATACTATGCGTTTTATTCTTTATAATTTAGCTATTTCAAAATTACAAGTTCTCCATTCTTAATTTCCCAAACTTGGTCAAACTTACTTAATAATTCGTTTTGGCGATGTAAAGTAACAATGACGGCACTTGGTAGTTCCAGAACTCTTTCCAATTCCATTTTAAACTGATTAGTATCCAAGGCAGAGAAAGGTTCGTCTAGGATAAGCAATGGATTTTTACGATTTTTCTCACGATTTAAATACATTCGTTGTTGCTGACCACCTGACAGGGATTGTGGTGGAATTTTTTCAAAATCTTCTTCTCTGAATTTTTCATTGAAACTATTGAATAGCGTTACATTATTTTCATAACTCGAAATAAATGTATGTTCTTGTTGCAGAATCATACCGAATCTTCCCCAAAGATGGTCCAAAACAAGCCCATCTAGCACAATTTGTCCTTCAAAATCTTCATCTGTTCCATTTAAAATGTTGAGAAGACTACTTTTTCCAGAACCATTCTTACCAATAAGCGCAATTTTATCCCCTTTTTGAATCGTAGCGGAAGTAATTATCAATTTTGATTCTCCCAGTTGTTTGGAAATGTTTTTCAAAGTAATCGTATCAAAAGAATGTTGAGGTGCTTGAACTGAAACGGGTCTCCCAACAATGTTTTGAAAACTCTTGATTACAGGCTTTACGGACTCTAACATTTGTAAATCATAAAGGATTTCCTGTATTGGTTCAGAAAAAGCATTAATATATCCGAAACTCGCCACCACCTCAGGAATACCGAGTTGCTGGTGAGATAGAGAGTAGGCTAAATAAATAAACAGAACAAGACTAATGAATTCAAAAGAAACACCTGTCAATAATATGCCTGTAATTTTTGTCAAACCATACTTAAAATACTTATCCTGCAAATTCTTTAGAGAGCTCTTTTGTTGATTCAAAAAATGCGACATAGTTAGTTTATTTACCAAATGATGTCCCATGAGCAAATCCTCCAAAGTTCGATAGTAATCTCCTTGTTTTTTCAAGTAAACCTGTCTACGATTAGCGGTCAACTTCCCAACGATTTTAGGAATTTGAATACTAATTCCAGTAGAAAAGATTAAAATCAGTGATACAATAGGATTAATTGTTCTGCTAATAATGAAAGCGTAAATGATGATACGTAAAATTTGTTTGATAAAACTCATCAATGGAGGAAGGTAATCCTTTTCCAACGAATCTAGGTCATTAGATTGATAGGAAATATACTCTGCTACTGTTTTCTGCTTGAAATCGTGGTGACTGAGTCCCAGAAGTGAACGAAACCACTCATTTTTCAAAGTAGTCGAAAAGATAATCCCCTGCTTCCAATCAAGTATCATTTGGATATAGTTACAACTCAAATAGCCTGCCACTGACATAGAGTAACCATATAGAGCTACTTGATAATCCCCTTTGATTAATGCCTGCGTGAAATACGGTAACAAAGCTGTGCAGATATTCGATACTACACCAAAAAGAAAATTAAAGAAGAGATACCATCTAATAGTTTTAAGATATGGTAGCATATACGATACTCCTTGCTAATGCGTTTTTTTTTTTACATATCGCAGAACAATCTCTACTATTCCCTATTTCAGATAGTGCGATACTCGGACATTGAGTGCAATAATTGTAAATCACACAAGTACTGCAGTTTTTACTATCATTCAAAATAAAAAGAAAGCTGCAGTTCTTTTAATCCTGTATCAACGATTCATTCTGAAATCGAATAGGAGACATTTCCCAAGTCTACAATTCACTTCATCTCAAATTAATTTTTGTAATTCACCCTTAGTTTATAGATTTTATAGTCAACAAAAGTATAAAGCATACAAAACTTCACTTTGAACCAGTATTTATACTATATTCCGTATTAAAAATTCTATTATTGGTTTTGTAAAAAACAGTCTTCAAATATCCTGAAATATAGCAAAAAGAGATTGGGTAAAAACTCATTGTCTCTTCTCACTCAAGGACTAAGTTCACTTGAGTAAACTGAATCCGCACTATCGTTCCTTTTCCAACCTCAGACTCGATACGAATCTGGTGCCCCAGTTCTTCAGAAATTTTCTTAGATAGGTAAAGGCCAAGGCCAGATGACTGCTGGGTTAGGCGCCCATTATATCCTGAAAATCCACGTTCAAATACTCGGAGGACATCACTGTTTTTTATCCCGATTCCCGTATCCTTGATACAAAGCTCTTGCCCCTCCATATAAATCTCCAGACCACCTTCATTAGTGTACTTGAGACTGTTTGAGATAATTTGTTCAATAACCACTAGCAGCCACTTTTTATCCGTCACGATTTCTTTATCAAGGTCATGTAGATTGACATTTAAGCCTTTTTGAATAAAGAAAAGAGCATATTTACGAATTATTTCCTTGACCAAGTCCTCAATTTGAACCTGCTTTAAGACCAAATCATCATGGAAACTTTCTAAACGCAGGTACTGTAAAACTAGATTGGTATAGGAATCAATCTTGAAAATTTCCTGTTCTAATTGCTGCTTCAGTTGGCGGTCGGCTACTTCTGCAACTAAGAGTTGACTAGCTGCAATGGGGGTCTTAATCTGATGGACCCACAAGGTATAGTAATCCAGCAAATCCGTCAGTTTTCTTTCTGAATCTGACCTCTGCTGATAGAGTTCCAGCTCACGAGCTTCTAATTTTTCTGCTAAAGCTACTTCCAACGGTGATTTGGCTTCTCTCTCCTCGTAGAGAACTTCCTTGCGATAGACCTGCATCTCCACCAATATGTCCCAAGTGAAAAATAAGATGGTTACAAAGCAACACAAGAGGAAAAAGTAGAGAAAGTAAATTCCTAAACTAGCAAATAAAAACTGAAAGAGTAAGAGCAGAAATGCTAAAGCAAGCAGATAGACAAACAGACGACTACGGGAGCGCAGATAGGCTAGAAAAAATTGTTTCCAATCAAGCATGCTTTAATCCGTACCCTATTCCTTTCTTGGTTTCGATAAATCCTACCAAGCCCTGCTCTTCCAATTTTTTACGCAAACGAGCCACATTGACAGAGAGGGTATTATCATCAATGAAAAAGTCACTGTTCCAAAGTTCCCGCATCAGGTCATCACGCGCTACGATATTACCCGCATGCTCAAACAGCACTCGTAAAATCTGGAATTCATTCTTAGTCAAATTCAAGACTTGGCCTTGATAATGTAAATCCATGGATTTGGTATTGAGGATCACACCGGCATATTCCAGTAAACTTTCGTCACGCCCAAACTCATAGGAACGACGCAACAAGCCCTGAACCTTGGCTAAAAGAACCTGCTGGTCAAAAGGCTTGGTCACAAAGTCATCCGCCCCCATATTGATTGCCATGACAATATCCATAGCCTGGTCTCTCGAAGACAGAAACATGATGGGGACCTTGGAAATCTTGCGAATTTCCTGACACCAGTGATAGCCATTAAACAAGGGCAAACCAATATCCATGAGGACCAGATGAGGCTCCGACTGGACAAAAAGACTCAAAACTTCCATAAAGTCTTCTACCAGCACCACTTCAAATCCCCATTCAGAGAGCATTTTCCCGACCTGTTGACGAATGACCTGATCATCTTCTACTAATAAAATCTTGTGCATGCGCTCCTCCTTTTCTATTATTATAACAGATTTTTCCATGCTAGAAGGTCTGAAACTGAATTTGAAAGAGCTTGTTTTTAGCCAACAAAGCAAGACAATCCTACTAGCTAATTTGAGGGAAATTTGATAAGATAAATACAAAGAAAGGAGTTCTTATGCCCAATATTTTTGGCTATCTGAAAGATGTCGCACACGATTCCTTTTACGACCTACCTTTGAATGAATTAGATGTTTTAGCCTTAACAGAAACAACCTACCTCTCCTTTGATAATCTGGTCTCCACAAATCCTCAGCGACTTTTAGACCTGGCACCTCAGGTTCCAAGGGAGCCTAACATGTTGACTAGTAAAAATCGCCTCCAGCTATTAGATGAACTAGCTCAACACAAACGATTCAAAAATTGCAAACTCTCCCATTTTGTCAACGACATCGACCCTGAGCTGCAAAAGCAATTTGCAGCTATGACCTACCGCCTCACTCTCGATACCTATCTGATTGTCTTTCGTGGGACTGATGACAGCATCATTGGCTGGAAGGAAGATTTCCACCTAACCTATATGAAGGAAATTCCTGCTCAAAAGCACGCTCTCCACTATTTAAAGAAGTTTTTTGCCCACCATCCTAAGCAAAAGGTCATTCTGGCTGGGCATTCCAAGGGAGGAAATTTAGCCATCTATGCTGCTAGTCAAATTGAGCAAAACTTGCAAGATCAGATCACAGCAGTTTATACCTTTGATGCGCCTGGTCTCCACACAGAATTGACACAAAGCGAGGGCTATCAAAGGATAATGGATAAAACCAAGGTCTTCATTCCACAAGGTTCCATTATCGGTAGGATGCTGGAAATTCCTGCCCACCAAATCATCGTGCACAGCACTGCCTTAGCTGGCATCGCCCAGCACGATACCTTTAGTTGGCAAATTGAGAACAAGCACTTCGTCCAACTGGATAAGACCAACAGTGATAGTCAACAAGTAGACACAACCTTCAAGGAGTGGGTAGCAACAGTCCCTGACGAGGAACTTCAGCTCTACTTCGACCTCTTCTTTGGCACCATTCTAGATGCTGGGATTAGCTCCATTAATGACCTATCTTCCTTCAAGGCTATTGAACACATTCATCATCTCTTTGTCCAAGCGCAATCTCTCACTCCAGAAGAAAGGGAAACCATGGGACGCCTCACCCAGTTATTAATTGATACCCGTTACCAAGCCTGGAAAAATAGATAGTAGCTTTCAAAAATCAAATGTATATAAAACAAAAGACCTAGAACACAGACTTTCATGTGCATTCTAAGTCTTTTTTAATAAAATCTAACTACCAAATAACCCCTTTATAGGCTAACAAAATGATAACTAACAGCAGAACATACAAGGCAAGGAAGAGCCATTTCATCTTGACACAGAGCGCTACGTACTCCCGAATAAAAGCAGATGGTATGTAGTAGCCTGCCGTCCTACATCCGAGGCCATCTCCCTTCATATTTAACTTACGCGCATAGGTACTGGTACGAAAAACATGATAGTCATTTGTAACAAAGAGGAATTGAGGTTTGGCTACCAGTTCCTCACCAAGTTCCTTAGAAAAGAGAAGGTTCTCGTAGGTAGTCCTTGATTGATCTTCCAGAATAATCGCATCTTGGGGAACATCTGTCTCTTCAAGAAGATAGTTTGTAATGGCCTGCGCTTCAGAAATCTTCTCATCTCCTCCTTGACCACCACTGGCAATGATTTTGATATGAGGATTCTTAGACTTGTGATAAGCTTCCACTGCCTTATCAATTCTCCTCTTCAGCAAAGGTGTTACCTTTTCTCCGTCTAACAAACCTGCACCATGAATGATAATAAAATCATAATGCTTCTTCTTAGGAATAAAGAGATACAAGATAGAGTACAGAATAAAAGCCACAAAAGCAAAACCAAAAATAAAGTAAGAATAAGCAATAAATGCAAATAAAATATTTAGAAAGTGATTGGTGTAAAATAATTCATGTCGTCCTCCCAATCGAAATGACATCAAAGCAAAAAATAGCAAAATGACTATTCCAAGGAGCATGGAGAGATAATTAGCCTTTGAACGTCCCTCTCGCTTCAACAAAATGACCCCATTATAGATTAGAAAGATGCCACTTAGAAAAAGCAAAAAAGGAAGTAAAATAAAGGGAAATATAAAAAAAGCGAAATGAATCTTCTCATACCCATTTTGATAAAAAAGGTAGCCTAGATAAAAATAACTGGAAATGAGGGATAATAAGAATAATACTGGATTCCACAAACTTCTATTATCCTTCCAAAATGACACTATAAATGCTAATACAATTCCTATAACGAGATACATTTCTTCCTCCTTTAATGATTCTATTTTATCACAATTTTACATAGAGAAAAAGAGGGCATCTATCCCTCTTACTCCTTCATTTGACTCTCTGCATCGGCCACAACTTGTTCTAGACTGGTCTGACCAAGTTCAGCCTCCATAGCCAGCTGGATTCTCTCCAATTTTTGATCCAAAACCTCATGAATATGAGCTCCGACTGGGCAATTTGGATTTGGATTGTCATGGAAACTAAAGAGTTGACCTGTCTTGCCAAGACACTCTACAGCCTGATAAACATCTAATAGACTAATATCCCTGAGGTCCTTGACAATCTCTGTTCCCCCTGTTCCACGCGCTACTGAAATCAGTTCTGCCTTCTTCAACTGGGACAAGGTTTTTCTGATAATGACAGGGTTAACCCCAACACTAGCAGCCAGAAAATCACTGGTCACCTTGCTTTCCTTCCCCTTGAGGGCAATGATAATCAGCATATGAGTCGCAATGGTAAATCTACTTGGAATTTGCATACTCTTCTCCTTTTTACGAGGCCACCCTGCCTCTACTCTTCTGTTTCTTTTATTATACCCTTTTTAGTTGTAATGTCAATCATTACCACCCTTCAACCAGGCATCTAATTCCCTATCATAACCCTCTTTCTGGGCCAATTCTCTCAGAAATTCCTGATGATGGGTATGGTGAATACCATTGACCAGACTTTCATAGTAAACCTCAAAATAAGGAAGTTTCAGGTCTTTAGCCAGTTGCAATTCAGCTGCCACATCGTAGTCCACTCGTCGGAAGTCCATATCTACCAAGCCCTTGTCATCAAACTCTAAAATCATATACTGGGCCCGTAAGTCTTTCCGCAACTGGGCATCTAGAAAGAAAGGCTGGCCAATTGAACCCGGATTGACAATCAATTGCCCACCAGTCCCGTAACGAAGCAACTGCTGGTGAATATGACCATAAACAGCAATATCACAAGGGGGATTGGTCACCAAGCGGTCAAAATCCTCTTGCGCTCCAGTATGAATCAACTCTCGCCCCCAGTTCTTATCAGGAAGATGGTGGCTAATTCCCACCGTCAAATCACCAAACTGACGATGAATCTGGAGAGGTTGATTGTGGAGCAGTTCAATTTCTTCTAGGGAAATTTCCTCTAAAACATACTGGCACTGGCGCAAGAGATAGCGTTGACTGGGACGAGTACTATCCAATTCCTTACGGACACCATGCCAAAGACTGTCTTCCCAGTTTCCCAAAACTCTAGCCGTAATCGGTAGTTGAGCCAACAAGTCCAAAATCCTTCTACGCCCTGTCCCTGGCATGAGAATATCTCCCAGAAGCCAGTATTCATCCACTCCTAGCTGCCGAGTATCTGCCAAAACAGCCTCCAAGGCTGTAGTATTTCCATGAATATCTGAAAGAAGAGCTATTTTTGTCATATTCATCTCCTCGTTTTTTCTCTTGCAATAAGTATAACATAAAAAGTCACAGCTAGAGAAATCTAGCTTTTTTTGATATACTAGATAAAGATATTAAACAAGAGGAAACGAATGACCCCGAATAAAGAAGATTATCTAAAGTGTATTTATGAAATTGGCATAGACCTGCATAAAATTACCAACAAGGAAATTGCTGCTCGTATGCAAGTCTCTCCCCCTGCCGTAACTGAAATGATTAAACGGATGAAGAGCGAAAATCTCATCCTCAAGGACAAGGAATGCGGTTATCTACTGACTGACATCGGCCTCAAACTGGTCTCTGAGCTCTATCGTAAGCACCGTTTGATTGAAGTTTTTCTAGTTCATCATTTAGACTATACAAGTGACCAGATTCACGAGGAAGCTGAGGTATTGGAACACACTGTCTCTGATTTATTCGTGGAGAGACTAGATAAACTACTTGGATTCCCCAAGACCTGCCCCCACGGAGGAACCATTCCTGCCAAGGGAGAACTCTTAGTTGAAATCAATAACCTACCACTAGCTGACATCAAGGAAGCTGGCTCCTATCGCCTGACTCGGGTGCACGATAGTTTTGACATTCTCCATTATCTGGATAAGCACTCACTCCACATCGGTGACCATCTCCAAGTCAAGCAGTTTGATGGCTTCAGCAACACCTTCACTATCCTTAGTAAAGACGAGGATTTACAAGTGAATATGGACATTGCCAAACAACTCTATGTCGAGAAAATCAACTAATTTCTCAAGTCCCCTACCAACCCTGAAAATTTGATTTTCAGGGTTTTATTTTTATCATTTGATTTTGCTTTCATTTAGTTGTATAATATTTGTTAAAAAAGAAAGATATTTTAATATATGAAAAAATCACTAAAAATTTTTGCGACATCCAAATGGTTTGACCTCTTTGGAGTTGCTCTGGTCGTTGGGATTGCGATTGCATCTGGTTACCTCAACTCCCGCCTCGATAAATTTGTAGACTGGGGCCCATGGACAGCTCTTGTTCCCTTTGGATTGATTTCCGTAACCAACGTTGGGATTTCCATGTTGTCCACTCGTTTCACGGGGAAATTAAGCAAATGGGGAAACTACTTTGGTATTGTTAATACCATTTTGTCCGGTGCTATTGATTATATCCTTGGAAATAAGGCGGCCATCATTACCTATCCCGTCACCTTCCTCATTTATACCTTTGCTATTAAGAAATGGGAAGCTTCGCAAGAAGGCAGACCCAACCAAATGAGCCAAAAACAGCTAAAATTGGCGGCCATCATCATTTCAATCATCGCCTTCCTCTTTGCCTTTGTGGCCAACTATATCGGCTATGGAGGAAAGATGAATCTCCTTGCCTACGTAACAACTATTGCCTTTGCACTGTCCCTCATTGCCAATGCTTTTAACGCATTGAAACTAACAACTCAGTGGGGCTTTTGGTTGATTTACAATTTCGTTCAGCTGACAAAAGCTGGTATTCAAGGAAATTTTGCCAATATCGGAAAATACATCTTTTATATCCTCAATGCAATCGGAGCTTTATTTGTCTGGAATGATGAAGAAGTTAGATAATAGAAGAAAACTCAAATAAAGAATACTAGCCAACTTAAGATAATCTCCCTTCTGATATTTTTATCATTTTACTTGTAACTCCCATTCGTTTGGAGTAGAATGAAACTAGATAAAAGAAGGAGGTCTTGTCATGAAAAAACTCTTTAGAATCCATTTTGTAGCAATTGCAGTCATTGATTTGCTACTATTTGCATTTTTTACCACTAGACCCGAGACTTCTTTGGAGCAGCTCCTGCTTTCTGGCTTCATTTTTATCCTTGCTCAAGGACTCCTGCTATTTCGCTTGGTTGTCCGACTCAAACATCAATTCGCTGAGATTTATCCTCAAATCAATAAAAAGATTCGCTTCTACTATTTAGGAGTTCTCTCCATTGATTTTCTATTTTTTGTCCTTTTAGCCTTCGTTAGTTCTCAGCGTTTTTCATCTCTTATGCCAATCATCACTGCTTGCCATTCTACTTTTTATTATAGGACAGCGGACTACCTAAGAAACAACTATCCAGACTTTTATGACAAACGCATTTCTTTATGGGAGTGTCTCTAAGGAAAAGGAGGGGTTATCATGAAAAAAATCATCTCCATCAAAACCATTCAACTCCTTATCATAGATGGAATTATGCTGGCATTTTTGACATTTAAAGGGGGGCTTACTTGGGATTGGATGTTGATTTATAGCGGTTGGCTCATTTTCTTTCATCCTGTGCTATTGACCTATCTTTCCAACCAACTTTGTGACCACTTTAGTCAACTCTATTCCCAGATTAGACCAAGATTCTGGGGTTTTACCTTACAAATCCTCCTATGGGATATCCTGATGATTCTCTCCTTGATATTTTTAAGTGGTATCCCACTTTTCCTTCAGGGAACTCTCCTAATCCTAGGACACCTCATCCCTTCCTATCACATAAGCCAAAGTTTGAAAAGAGACTTCCCCAAGGCCTATCAAGAAACGATTTCTTTTTTGAGTATTTTATGATAGATAAGAAAAACCAAGCCGGCCGGGCTTGGTCTTTCTTATCTATTTTTAGTATCAAGGATAATGGTAACTGGTCCGTCATTGACCAGCTCAACTTGCATATCCGCTCCAAAAATGCCTGTCTGAACGGGCACTTCTTGCGCTAATTTTTGATTGAAAGCATCATAGAAGTCTGATGCCATATCAGGCTTAGCTGCCCCTGTAAAGGCTGGACGATTGCCTTTCTTAGTATCCGCAAAGAGGGTAAACTGAGAAATGGAGAGGATTTCTCCTTCAATATCCTTAACAGACAGGTTCATCTTGCCTTCTGCGTCTGAAAAAATCCGCATGTTGACCAATTTTCTCACAGCATAGTCCAAATCTTCCTCTTGGTCCTCTGGTCCAACACCAACCAGCAATAAGAGTCCCTGATTGATTTTCCCCTGAACCTGACCTTCGATAGTCACTTGGGCTTTTTTAACCCGTTGGATAATGATTTTCATAATAGCCTTTCTAGTAAGAGCTAGGACAATTAGCCATTGGTCCGTTTAACAGAGTAAACTTCTGGCACACTCTTAATCTTGTCCACAACCGTAGTCAGCGTCGAGAGGTTAGCAATGCCAAAGGATACATGAATATTAGCAAATTTCATATCCTTGGTTGGTTGAGCGTTGACCGTTGAAATATTCTTGGTTGTGTTTGAAAGAACTTGCAGTACATCGTTCAACAGTCCTGTACGGTTGAGGCCGTAGATATCGATATGAGCCATATACTCCTTATTTGAGCTAGAGTACTGGTCTTCCCATTCCACATCAAGGAGACGTTGCTCGTAGTTTTCTTGGGCACGCAGGTTCATACAATCCACACGGTGAATAGCCACACCACGACCCTTGGTAATGTAGCCAACAATATCGTCACCAGGCACGGGATTACAACACTTGGCAATCCGCACTAGGAGGCCTGAAGCGCCTTCAATGACCACACCACCCTCATGCTTGACCTTGAGGGTTTCTTTGTTTTCAACCTTGATCTCGCCACCTTTGACAAGTTCTTCTGCTTCAGCCTTGGCCTTGGCACGTTCTTCCTCACGGCGTTCCTTTTCAGTCAGACGGTTAAAGACGGTAATAGCACCGATTTCGCCAAAGCCAATGGCCGCAAAGAGTGATTCTTCTGTCTTGTAGCTAGTCTTTTGCAGAACTTGATCCATGTGGCGCTTGTCCATAAATTTATTGGCCACATAGCCGTTTTCTTGGAACTGGGCCACCAGCATCTCACGCCCCTTGTTGACAGACAATTCCTTATCTTGATTTTTAAAGAACTGACGAATCTTATTGCGCGCCTTGCTGGTCTTGACCATATTGAGCCAGTCACGGCTCGGCCCAAAGGAGTTCGGGTTGGTGACAATTTCAACCTGATCCCCTGTCTTGAGCTTGGTTGTCAGCGGAACCATACGGCCATTGACCTTGGCACCAGTTGCTTTTTCCCCAACTTTTGTATGGATTTCGTAAGCAAAGTCAATCGGTCCTGAATCTTTTGGAAGTGAACGGACAGCTCCATCTGGGGTAAAGACGTAAATCTCCTCAGCCAGATAGTTTTCCTTAACTGAATCAAC
Source organism: Streptococcus mitis (assembly GCF_026782895.1). GTDB lineage: Bacteria > Bacillota > Bacilli > Lactobacillales > Streptococcaceae > Streptococcus > Streptococcus mitis_CB. Next base: position 132,948 of record NZ_JAKUXJ010000005.1, on the reverse strand, counting down.
AAATTCCTTAGCATCATCGGCCTGGTCTTGGAGCTCCATCATCTCCTTGATCCAGTTCATCCCAATAGCAGATTCCTTGCTGTTAACCTGCCCCTTGATGCCCTTCTTATAAGCCCAGTGAGCCGCAACCCCGTACTCAGCCACCTCGTGCATTTCCTTGGTCCGAATCTGGAATTCAATCGGCCCTTTTGGCCCATAGACAGTCGTATGGATAGACTGATAACCATTGGCCTTGCGGTTAGCAATATAGTCTTTGAAGCGACCTGGCATTGGTTTCCAAAGTTCATGCACGTAACCAAGCATGGCATAAACATCACTTTGGGTATCTAAAATACAACGAATGGCAATCAAGTCATAGATTTCCTCAAAACGTTTTCTCTTATCCTGCATTTTGCGGAAAATCGAGTAAATATGCTTGGGACGACCGTAAATCTTCCCTTTCAAGTGACGATTCGTCGTATAGTCTTCTAGTTTCGTAACTACCTCATCCACCAAGGCTTCACGCTCTCTGCGTTTTTCCTTCATCATATGGGTAATCTTGTAAAACTCCGTAGGATTTAGATAACGGAAAGATAGGTCTTCCAATTCCCATTTGACACTGGAAATCCCCAGACGATGGGCAAGCGGGGCATAAATTTCCATGGTTTCTTTGGAAATACGCTCCTGTTTGTCTTTTCGAAGATGTTTCAGGGTCCGCATATTGTGCAAGCGGTCTGACAGTTTGACCAAGATAACACGGATGTCCTCAGACATAGCCATGAGCATCTTGCGATGATTTTCAGCCAACTGCTCCTCGATCGATTTGTACTCGACCTTACCAAGCTTGGTAACCCCATCAACGATTACCCGCACATCAGGGCCAAACTCTCTCTCCAAATCATCCAAGGTCGCATCTGTATCTTCTACCACATCATGCAAGAAACCACAAGCTACCGTTACAGCATCCAGCTTGAGCTTAGCTAAAATACCTGCCACTTGGATGGGGTGAATGATATAAGGCTCACCTGATTTACGATATTGACCACTATGGCATTCAACGGCGTAAACCAAGGCCTTATGGACAAAAGCAACATCTTCTTTTGATAAATATTTTTGCGTTAAAGCGACAACCTCATCGCCCGTCAAATTCACTTCTTTCGGCATCTCTACTCTCCAATTCTTCCTACCATTTTATCACTTTTTTAAGAATATGAAAACTAGAAAAGAAGGATTCCACCCAAAAGAAAAACCAGTTACCTATCTAGGATAGGTAACCAGTCTTCTTCTTATATTTTCAATAGACAGGAAGTATTTTCTTCTAATACAAGTTTATAAAAAGACTTTAACTTCTAGTATCATTTTCAACAGATTTTAAAAACTTACTTGCCAAGTATGCAAAAAGAATTGAAAATGCAATCAGAATTATCCATCCAACTAGAAAATTAATTAGTACATCTTCAGTGTGAAAGTCTCTAGTTTGAATACTTCCACTCCCCCCCTGTATGGAAATATTAGCCAATTCTAAAAATCCATCATAACCATATCTACTCACTGTAAGAAAAGAGAAAAATTTTAAAACACCATCCAAAGGAAGATTACCTGAAAATAGGAATTGTAATAAAATTACAAAGGGCATGACGGTCATGGCCTGTTCAACATTCTTGACTAGCGACGAAACAAATAAGCCCAAGGCATCCGCAGAATAAATCATTAAAAATATAGTAAGAAAATAAGAAATAAAGCGCAAAATATCATTATCAAATGTAGTTGAAAACTCAGCAATCTTGCTACCATAGAATAAAAATAAGATGCTTGAAAAAATGACGGTTTGAATTAAGGAGATGATTCCTTGGAATAACATATGAGCAAACATATAAGATGATAAGTTCATTCCTCCTCGATACTCATGCTTAATAATATCCCTCTCACGACAAATCAAAGTAATAGAATTAAACATTCCAATCCAGATACAAGCACAAACAATAATAAACGAGGTCTTGGCTATTCTATCTCCAAAACCTGCGCTACCAGAAACTATACAAGTAATGAGAGCAATTATTGCTGTACTGACAAATGCATACCATCCATTTGAATTTAAGAAATTGCGTTTAAATTTCCCTAAATAGATTAACACCTGTTCTTTATTCGATACGTAATTCATCTTAATCTCCTCTATAATCTTTATATTTTTTAATGTAGGCATCTGGAGTCGCTTCTACTTCAGATACCACAAGTTCCAATTGGTTTACATTGAAAAAACTCAAAGTCTCTTCTACAGAACCGTAAAAAGCTAATTTACCACAAGATTCTTCCTCACTTTTAGCCAGAACTAAGACCTTGTCAAACAACTCAGGCGTTCTATCAGGACTATGAGAAATAATAAAAACAATCTTATTATCATCAGCTATATTTCTAAGACTAGACATGATAGAACGAGCATTGCTGCCATCTACACCTGAATCTGGTTCATCCAAGACAAATAAAACAGGATCTGCAATATACTCCGTTGCAATGCTTAGTCTCTTCTTTTCTCCACCACTAAGCTCTGACACTAAAGAATCTCTTTTCTTTGTCAGTTTCACGGTCTCTAAAACCCTTGAAATTTTATCTTCCAATAGAGACTTGTCTTTTGTAAAATCCCTAACTAGTTTCATCTCAGCAGCATTTTTCAATGTCATATAGACACTATCTTTTTCACGGTGTAAACTAAACTGAGGAACATTCGCAATCATTCTTTTAACTTTATCAAATTGGTTATAAATGTTGATATTTCCTAACAAGATTTCAGCATCTGCTTTTTCAATTCCCATTATTGCATTGATGAGTGTTGTTTTTCCTGCACCAGATCCACCTAAAATGAGCACGATTTCCCCAGAAGATACTGAGAAATCAATATCTGAAAGCAATAACTTTTCTCCAGCCATACGTTTTCGAATTGAAACAGATAAGCTTGTATCATCTGAGATACTATTGATATTTTCTGCAATACTTTTCTCTTGCTCTTCAGTCAATTCATTTTGAAAAATTAATTGATTGTCATAGACAAGGAATAATCTGTGATGAATGGATACTAAATCATAGTTTTTTAAACGAATTTTATCCTGAGGAATGCTGTTATTTAAAATTACTTGATCATCAGTTGGGATAAGATAGAGAATTTCATCATCAAAGACTTCAAAACTATCACCAATTTTATCAGCTATTTGAAGAGTAATTCCTTCCTGCTGCCATTCAACACCCTTTTGATTCATGAGACTAAATATATAAATAGTCTCACCCTGTCTAAGCGTATCTCTATTCGTTAGATAGTGTTTTTTCCCCACTTCAATTTTTACATTGTTGACATAGATATCTTCTGATTCACTTTGTAAGTAGTAACCAAGATAATCCTTTTGTATAGAACTATTTTGAAGACCATTTACAATTTCATCAAGTTCCTTTATTTCAACACCATCTTTTGTAATTACAAAGGTAAAGAAGGACAAGGTATTATCTGAAACTTCCTCACCCTTATCAATTTTTTCAGAAATACTATCCTTTATTTTTTCGCTAACCTGCTTAAAGCTTGATGGCATTTTAAAATGAGTATTTTTTTCCTTTTGATTGTAGTCACTCCTGCTGTCATCAAGATAGCGTAGTTCTACTTTTGGTTTCGAATTATCAACATATTCTCCACAAAAAGCACAAAATTTCCAACCTACTCCTATCTTTTTAGAACAACTTGGACAGACTATTTTTACAGTATAATCTTTCATTTTTAACTCTTCTTCACTGCTTTACCACAATTGATGCAAAACTCAAAACTTCTTGATAAACTTTCTCCACAATTTGGACAAGAAATCAAATCTTGGTCATCCATGTCAATCGATTTTTGAATACCTATTTGTTCTTTAAATAACTCTTTTATCTCAGCAATTTCTGAAGAATAGAGAGGATTTTCCTTTATTTCTTCTAAATTTTCTTCAACAAATTTAATTCCAATTAATCTATATAAATCATTAATTTTATTTTGTCGCAATTGGATTTCTTTCCTCTTACGATTATTTTCAACATTTTGCTTTCCTTCTGAAATGACATTACTTGTCGTTTCTTTCACGATTCTAGCACTATCTCTTAATTGATCTAAAAAAGCCATAACTTCTCCTCTTATTTACTTGAGCAAGTCTTTATTTAATCATTTTTAGTATAACATATAACCTTACATTATTAAAATTTCAACAGAAACTTACCTTATTATTTTCCTATATTATAGCATACTTCTGATTTCCTTTTAAAAATCTTCCCAATTTTCCTTATTTTCTCCATCTTTTTTTAAATAAGGTTTGATATTTTGGTAATTTTCTAACTTTTTTAGTGTATAATGGTAATAAGCACAGTTTTTTTACGATAAATACTGAAATTTCATCTCTCTAGAAAGGCATCTCACATGAAATCACACAAAAGACTGACACTTTTAGCTTTGGCTGTTCTTGGCTTATCCAGTCAAGTCGTTTTAGCTGATGATTCGAGTCATTCTACTACTAACCCTGCGACTACTTCAACTAGTAGCACAACAAATGCTTCCACTAGCAATTCTACTAGTAGTTCTACAAATACTTCTGCTAGCAGTTCTCAAGCTAGTACAGAAACTTCGACAAGTACAGCTAGTTCAAGTGAACAAGAAAGCAAACCTTCTACTAGTACAGAAACCAAACCCAATCAACCTCTACAGACTGGCTGGGTAAAAGAAGGAAACAAGTGGACGTTTTATAGTCAAACTGGGGTCAAATTTACAGATACTCTCTATGATGGTTATTTCTTTGATAGTCATGGCTACTTGCTTGAAAACAGCTGGTACCAAATGGGCAATAATTGGTACTATATCAATGGTTCAGGTAAATATTTATCCAACCAATGGAGCCAAATCAATGGCAAGTGGTATGCTTTTGATGGCTACGGTAGAATGTTGGCCAATGTCTGGAAAGGCGATTACTACCTCAAATCCAGCGGTGCTATGGCAGATAGGGAATGGGTCTACGACCAAAGCTACTCTAGTTGGTTTTACCTAAAATCTGGCGGGCGCTATGCCCAAAAACAATGGATTGGTTCCTACTATCTAAAATCTGGTGGCTACATGGCCCACAAGGAATGGATTTATGACCCAGATTATCAAGCTTGGTACTATCTTAAGGACGATGGTGTGTATGTTACAGGTACCTATGCTGTCGATGGTAAAAACCAGCTCTTCCAAGGGAATGGAAAATGGGTTCGTGAATTAGCACAAGGTTTTCAAAAAGGACAATACTCTAAAACCATCTTTCTCGATCCAGGACACGGTGGTAAGGATCGCGGGGCTTATTACTATGGCATAGCTGAAAAAGAATTGAACCTACAAGTTTATCGTAAGCTACGTAAACGACTAGAAGGACTCGGCTATACTGTTCTAACTTCTCGAGATAGCGATATAGACGTTGATTTTATTACCGAACGTTCTCGCATGGTTAATAAGACCAATGCTGACTTTTTCATCAGCCTTCATTTCAACGCAAAAGGAAATGATACAACTGTTAATCTAGGTATCCAGACCTATTCTTACAAAGATGAACCTGGTTTCCCTAGCAAGATTAACAAGGATTGGCACAACAATCCTGAACGGATGAGTGAAAGTAATCGTCTCGCAGCCGATATCCATTCTTCACTGCTAGCTGAAACTGGAGCTAGAGATGCTGGGCTCTTGCAAGCAACCTTTGCTGTTCTCCGTGAAACAGCTAAACCAGCTGTTTTGCTAGAGATGGGATATATGGATAATCCAGAAGAAAACCAAAAAATCCGCAGCAGTGACTACCAAGATAAACTAGTTGAAGGGATTATCAAGGGAATCCAAAAATATTATGCTGGTAATTAAAACAGTTTAAGCCTCGAACTCATTCGGGGCTTATTTTTTATCCAAACCATCTTCTTTCTAGACATATTTCCTTTTTCAGCTTATTCTCCCTAACTGTGCTATACTTAATGTATACTCAATGAAAATCAAAGAGCAAACTAGGAAACTAGCCGCAGGTTGCTCAAAGCACCGCTTTGAGGTTGCAGATAAAGTTGACGCGGTTTGAAGAGATTTTCGAAGAGTATTAGTACATTCTTTGAGATTGGAGCTAGTATGAAAATCCATAAAACCGTGAATCCTGTTGCCTATGAAAATACCTATTACTTGGAAGGTGAAAAACACCTCATCGTCGTCGATCCTGGTAGTCATTGGGAAGCCATTCGTCAGACAATAGAGAACATCAACAAACCGATCTGCGCTATTCTCCTTACCCACGCTCATTATGACCATATCATGAGTCTGGACTTGGTTCGCGAAACTTTTGGCAATCCTCCTGTCTATATCGCAGAGAGTGAAGCCAGCTGGCTCTACACTCCTGTCGATAATCTCTCTGGTCTCCCTCGTCACGATGATATGGCAGATGTGGTCGCAAAACCTGCTGAACACACCTTTGTCTTTCATGAGGAATATCAGCTGGAGGAATTTCGTTTCACTGTCTTGCCAACACCAGGGCACTCTATCGGCGGTGTTTCTATCGTCTTTCCTGATGCTCACCTAGTCTTGACAGGTGATGCTCTTTTCCGAGAAACCATCGGGCGGACCGACCTTCCAACTGGTAGCATGGAGCAACTCCTTCACAGTATCCAGACTCAACTTTTCACCCTACCAAACTACGATGTCTATCCAGGGCATGGTCCAGCTACGACCATTGCCCATGAAAAGACCTTCAATCCTTTTTTCTAACAAGATGATGATGTATATCACAATTTAAGTAAACTATTCGACAAGTCTTTCCATTCTAAAAGGCATCCTATCAAGGTTTTCACACCTGACAGGATGCCTTTTTTCTGATGACTAGATTTTTTGCATTACCAAATAATCACGCGGTCTTCTGGTGAACGCCACATACCGTCTCCTTCTTTGACATCATAGGTTGTAAAGAAATCATCGAAGTTTGGTACTTGTACATTGACACGGAGTTTGGCTGGTGCGTGCACATCGACGCTAGCCAAAAGTTTCATAAATTCTGGACGACCTTTCATGCGCCAGATACGACCGAAGTTGTAGAAGAATTCTTCTGCCGAGAAGTCTGGTTCTCTCTTAGCTGCTTCAAGCGCCGCAGCGATTCCTCCCAAGTCAGCCACGTTTTCTGATACAGTCAATTTACCGTTGATGGTTGCACCATAAGAATCCTGTCCATCAAACTGGTCAATAACTTTTTGTGTTTTCTCTTTGAAGGCAGCATAGTCGCTCTCTGTCCACCAATCCTTGAGGCTACCATTTTCATCAAAAGAAGCTCCGTTAGTATCAAAGGCGTGAGAAATTTCATGGGCAATAACTGCACCAATACCACCGTAGTTAGCAGAAGATGACTGATGCAAGTCATAGAAAGGTGCTTGTAAAATGGCCGCTGGGAAAACAATCAGATTCTTCTGTGGATTGTAGTAAGCATTGACCATATGAGCAGGCATACCCCATTCTTTGTAGTCTACAGGTTGGTTCCACTTGCTCCAACTGTGCTTGATTTCCACACGCGCAAAGGCTAGAGCATTGTCAAAAAGACTAGCATTTTCATCCACTACCTTGTCCTTGTAGCGTTCTGGTAATTCTTCTGGGTAACCGATATAAGGCTTGATGACATTGAGTTTGACGATGGCCTTGTCACGAGTTTCAGGAGTCAGCCAGTCATTCTTAGCCAAGCGTTCCTTATAGACATCAATCATAGTTGCCACTTTTTTCTCCACGTCCGCCTTGGCTTCTGGAGAGAATTTTTCATGGGCATACCAGAGACCCAAGGCTTGTTTGAAAGGACCTTGTGCTAGCTGGTAGGCTGCCTTGACCTTGTCTTTGGCCTCTGGAACTCCAGAAAGCGCACGGCTATAGGCACCTGACAAGACACGGATTTCTTCTGTTAAATAGCTGGTTGAGAGATTGATAACACTCAAAATCAAGGTTGCCTTGAGGAGAGGCCAAGCTTCTTCACTATAGAATTGCTCTGCTGCTTGCCAGAAACGTTCCTCGTCTACGATAACCTTGTCTGGCACTTGTCCAAGAACGGCTTGGAAGAAGTCATCCAAAGGTAGGGTAGGCGCGAATTTTTTGAAATCTTCATAAGAATATGGATGGTAGAGTTTAGCATATTCTGAACTTTCTTCATTAGAAAGCACCACTGCCGCAACTCGACGGTCCAATTCAAGTCTTTTCTCTAGCAAGTCTTCAATTTCTTCATCAGAGAAATCATAAGCCTTGAGGAGATTGGCGCTAGATTCTTTCCAAAGAGTCAAGAGTTCCTCACGCTGAGGATGGTCTTCAGCATAGTAAGTCGTATCTGGCAGAATCGTGCTTGGAGCGCTAGCCCATAAAACGTTGATTCTGGCATCCATAAAGTCTGGCGATACACCAAAAGGAAGGAAGTTTGGTTTTCCAGCAAGTTCAAACTCTGCTAGTCTAGCTGTAAAATCTGCAAAAGTCTCCAATTCTTGGAATTCTTTAAGAAGTGGTAAGACAGGTTTGATACCGTCAGCTTCTCTCTTGTCAAAATCACGAACTAGGTGGTGGTATTTGACAAAGTTTGCCAAGATAGCATCCTCAGGCACCTCTTCACCTGCCAACCACTTGTCTGTTGTCGCCAGCATCAGGTCTTCAATTTCCTGGTCTAAATCAACAAAACCTCCAGTTTGAGACTTATCTGCTGGGATTTCTGCTGTTTTCTGCCATTCTCCATTGATTGCATCATAAAAATCATCTTGATAACGTGTCATCTTGTTCTCGCTTTCATTTTTTTAAGTTATTGCTAGCTTAACAAAAATTGCTTGGGAATGCAATTAAAAATGAACTTTCTTTTTCCATCATTTTTCAGTTATTATTTTAATTTTTTCAAAAATTAACTTGACTTAATTTTTTTTTTAATGTATATTAAGAGACAGGAGGAATATAAGTTTATGATACGTATCGAAAACCTCAGTGTCTCGTACAAAGAAACGTTGGCACTTAAGGATATTTCACTAGTGCTCCATGGGCCAACAATTACAGGTATCATTGGCCCAAACGGTGCTGGAAAATCAACATTATTAAAAGGGATGCTGGGAATTATCCCACATCAAGGTCAGGCATTTCTCGATGACAAGGAAGTTAAAAAATCCTTACATCGAATCGCCTATGTCGAACAAAAAATCAATATCGACTACAACTTTCCCATCAAGGTCAAGGAATGTGTCTCGTTAGGACTCTTTCCCTCTATCCCTCTCTTTCGAAGTTTAAAGGCTAAACATTGGAAGAAAGTGCAAGAAGCCCTTGAAATCGTCGGTCTAGCTGACTATGCTGAACGGCAAATCAGTCAACTGTCTGGAGGTCAATTCCAGCGGGTCTTGATTGCCAGATGTTTGGTACAGGAAACCGACTATATCCTCTTGGATGAACCCTTTGTTGGGATTGACTCTGTCAGTGAGGAAATCATCATGAATACGCTGAGAGATCTGAAAAAAGCTGGGAAGACGGTTCTCATCGTCCACCACGACCTCAGCAAGGTTCCCCACTACTTCGATCAAGTCTTGCTTGTCAATCGAGAAGTGATTGCCTTTGGTCCAACCAAAGAAACCTTTACCGAAGCCAATCTCAAAGAAGCTTACGGTAATAGACTCTTTTTCAATGGAGGTGACCTATGATTGCAGAATTTATCGATGGATTGCAAAAATTCCATTTCTTACAAAATGCCTTGATAACAGCCATTGTCGTCGGGGTCGTAGCTGGAGCTGTAGGATGTTTCATCATCCTACGCGGGATGTCACTCATGGGAGATGCCATTTCACATGCTGTCTTGCCAGGTGTAGCCCTCTCCTTCATCTTGGGCCTTGACTTCTTTATCGGAGCCATTGTCTTTGGATTGCTAGCTGCCATCATCATTACCTACATCAAGGGAAACTCGATTATCAAAAGCGATACCGCCATCGGCATTACCTTTTCTTCTTTCTTAGCCCTCGGTATCATCTTGATTAGTGTCGCTAAAAGTTCAACTGACCTTTTCCATATCCTTTTTGGTAATATCCTAGCCGTCCAAGATACGGATATGTTTATTACTATGGGTGTTGGGGCAGTCATTCTCTTGTTAATCTGGATTTTCTTCAAGCAACTCTTGATAACTTCCTTTGATGAACTATTGGCTAAAGCCATGGGAATGCCTGTCAATTTCTATCACTACCTTCTCATGGTACTCTTGACTCTCGTGTCTGTGACAGCCATGCAAAGTGTCGGAACTATCCTGATTGTAGCCATGCTGATTACCCCAGCTGCAACTGCTTATCTTTATGCTAATAGCCTGAAAAGCATGATTTTCCTTTCCTCAACCTTTGGAGCTACAGCTTCAGTTTTGGGACTCTTTATCGGCTATAGCTTTAACGTTGCGGCAGGTTCTAGTATCGTGCTTACAGCTGCTAGTTTCTTTCTCATTAGCTTCTTTATCGCTCCAAAACAACGATATTTGAAACTGAAAAATAAACATTTGTTAAAATAAGGGGCAAAACCCCAATAAATTGGAGGATCTAATGAAAAAATTAGGTACATTACTCGTTCTCTTTCTTTCCGTCATTGCTCTTGTAGCATGTACTAGTGGAAAAAAAGATGCAGCTTCTGGTCAAAAACTAAAAGTTGTTGCTACAAACTCAATCATCGCTGATATTACTAAAAATATTGCTGGTGACAAGATTGATCTTCACAGTATCGTTCCTGTTGGTCAAGACCCACATGAATACGAACCACTCCCTGAAGACGTTAAGAAAACTTCTCAAGCTGATTTGATTTTCTATAACGGGATCAACCTTGAAACAGGTGGTAATGCTTGGTTTACAAAATTGGTAGAAAATGCCAAGAAAACTGAAAACAAAGACTACTTTGCAGTCAGCGAAGGCGTTGATGTTATCTACCTTGAAGGTCAAAATGAAAAAGGTAAAGAAGACCCACACGCTTGGCTTAACCTTGAAAACGGGATGATCTTTGCTAAAAATATCGCAAAACAATTGAGCGCTAAAGACCCTAGCAACAAGGAATTCTACGAAAAAAATCTTAAAGAATATACTGATAAGCTAGACAAACTTGACAAGGAAGCTAAAGAGAAATTTAACAACATCCCTGCTGAGAAGAAATTGATCGTAACCAGTGAAGGATGCTTCAAATACTTCTCTAAAGCCTACGGTGTCCCAAGTGCCTATATTTGGGAAATCAATACTGAAGAAGAAGGAACTCCTGACCAAATCAAGACCTTGGTTGAAAAACTTCGCCAAACAAAAACTCCTTCCCTCTTTGTAGAATCAAGTGTGGATGACCGTCCAATGAAGACTGTTTCACAAGACACAAACATCCCAATCTACGCACAAATCTTTACTGACTCTATCGCAGAACAAGGTAAAGAAGGCGACAGCTACTACAACATGATGAAATACAACCTTGATAAGATTGCTGAAGGATTGGCAAAATAATACTCTTCGAAAATCAAATTCAAACCACGTCAGCGTCGCCTTGCCGTACTCAAGTACAGCCTGTGGCTAGCTTCCTAGTTTGCTCTTTGATTTTCATTGAGTATAAGCCTCTGAAAAACGTCATTCTCACATGAGCTGGCGTTTTTTCTATGCACACATTTCCGGTCAAATCATTGGAAAATTCCGGCTGTTTCAGCTAAAATGGAAGAAAAAAGATTGGAGTATCCTATGGTAACTTTTCTCGGAAATCCTGTGAGCTTTACAGGTAAACAACTACAAGTCGGCGACAAGGCGCTTGATTTTTCTCTCACTACAACAGACCTTTCTAAAAAATCTCTGGCTGATTTTGATGGAAAGAAAAAAGTCTTGAGTGTCGTGCCTTCTATCGATACAGGCATCTGCTCAACTCAAACGCGTCGTTTTAATGAAGAACTGGCTGGACTGGATAATACGGTTGTCTTGACTGTTTCAATGGACCTCCCTTTTGCCCAAAAACGTTGGTGTGGTGCTGAAGGTATTGAAAATGCCATCATGCTCTCAGACTATTTCGACCATTCCTTTGGACGTGATTATGCCCTCTTAATCAATGAGTGGCACCTATTGGCACGCGCAGTCTTTGTCCTCGATACTGACAATACGATTCGCTACGTTGAATACGTGGACAATATCAACTCTGAACCAAACTTCGAAGCCGCAATTGCAGCTACTAAAGCCCTATAGAAAAAATCCTCTGTCACAAAGAGTTCCCTACTCTTTGAAACGGAGGATTTCTCTTATTCATAATATTCATTATTTTGAAATGAATCCTTCAAAATCTTTTAGTTGAAAATTATATTTTTCAGTGAGTAACACATTATCCACTGCAACATCTTCTCCCAATGGGTAAATATTTCTTTTGAAACGGTTGTAGGAGGAAAATCTCTCCTACACTATTATTGATTCTGATAGAAAATTGCAAAATATCATCTACCAAACTTTCAATTATTAAGATTTTTTACAGTTTATCTGAATTAGAATCGCAAGGCTTCTCAATAATATAATTGTCGAATTTTTTCAATCTAACTTCCTCTCCACTATTTCTTCCTTTATCAAGAAAAAGTTACCTCAATATTAATAAAGTACAATTCTAAATTAACTCCAATTATTGATTCATGATAATATTTCGGTAACTCATCGTGCAATTAAAAACAAGGATTTTTATTTCAGACGATCCATCGTGAACACTTCATCAGCCATCTCCCAAATTGCCGGATTATGTGTTGCGATAATGATTAGCCTATTATCATCTCGAAGAGATAGCAAAATCTCCATAATCAACTGAGAGGTTGCTGGGTCTATTGAAGCTGTTGGCTCATCTGCCAGAATAAGGGGTGGATTCTTTAAGATAACTTTTGCCAAGGCAACCCGTTGCGATTCTCCGCCCGATAACTCAAAGATGCGCTTATCTAGGTCAAGATAAGCCAGGCCGACCTGTTCTAAAGCCTGCTTCTGCCTCAACCGCTGTTCCGACCGACTCAACTTTTGACCAATGAGACCTAGCTTAAGGTTTTCTTCAATACTTTGGTTTTCAATTAAGCCAAAGTTCTGGAAGAGGTAGCCCAATTCGTGACGGAAAAAATCACTCGATTTATAATTGGCCAAGTCTTTACCTCGGTAAAAAATCGTCCCATCATAAGATTCTAATTTCCCAATCATGTTCATCAAGGTTGTTTTTCCGCTACCACTTGAACCAATTAAGGCATAGACTTTTCCAGCCTCAAATGTCATTGAAAGATTCGAAAATAACTCTCGTTCTCCAAAAGATTTACTCACCTGTTTAAGTTCAATCATATTAGCCTCCCTTCAAAACAAGCATGGACATCTTGTTTTCTTTCTGCATTTGGACATGTAACTGTAAAAGAGATAGACCAGTAAAGAGTAACGAGACTAAGAAAGCAACTACTATCTCTACCATAAGAAATACACTCGCAACAAATCCCAGTAAAAACACACCCAGTTGAGCAAAGAGATAAGTGCGATGGATTTCTAAGAACCTGAGACCTGCAATGCGTTTGATAAAAATGGCACGTCTAAATTCTTCAAAGTAGAGCCTATTCATAGTGTTAAACAACAAGATTGAAGTTGCAATCCCAAGCACAGCTCCTGCTAGCATTACCCAACGTTCCCTCTGGATATTATCCAATAATGTGATGTAGTTGTGGTAACCTGTTTGCATTTCTGAGACCCAATTTTCAATGCCTTGTCTCTGGATAAGCTCCTGGGCATCAGACAATTGATTAAAGAGAACGTAGTTCTGTACTGCGTCTACCCAAAACAAAACGGACTGTGGACCAGTTGATTGGGGTGTTATAACAATGATGATTGGATCTTTCAAAAACTGCTGATAAGAAATAGGGGTCGTATTATACACAAAACGATCCTGACCTGATTCCAAATAACCTACCGTAGCAGTCATTTGCTGTCGTTCATCTTGACTAGACATGCGACTGGTTAAGTCGTCTTCAAAAACAGATTTATAATGTTCTTCCTCTGAACGGAGGTGTTCAGGCAGCAATAAGACAAACTCCCCTACATCAAGGTGATTCATCTTTTGCTCAATAGTTGTATCTACAGGAATGTTTTGACGCTCCAAGTATTGCGGTGTGACGATAAGGACATTGTCATTCGGGTTGTAATCGTGCCATTCTGTAGAGGTTATAAAGTTTTTGGAGGAAGCCATGCCATTTTGCAAAGTACGGTCAATTAACTGGTGTCTAGATAAGAAAGCCTTTTGTTCTGAAACAGCCAGATCCATCAATTGATACCAAGTTCTGAGTTTCCTTTGAGCTTGTTCATCAAAACCAGGACTCGTTCCTTCACGGCTGATTGATAGGGTAATCAGTTGCCTTTCCTGGCTCCAAGCCTCTTGTCCAATCCGATGCTGTTGCCAGGCTTGGGAATACTTTAAGCTACTCCCTATTCCCAGCGTTACAATAATAATCGCTAATAGTTGACCGATTAAAATCAAACTAATGATTCCTCTGACAGGCACTTGCCCTTTTATAATCTGCATCAGGTGTATCTTTTTTATCCCAACTGCGAAGAGTTGAGCGAAAAACAGGGAGATCGACAACAAGATGAGATTATAACTGAGCAAGCCTTCTCCTATGGTCATTAGGGATTGCGTTGGAAGCGACAGAATTTTTTGCATAAGAATGGCGAGCACGCCAGCTAAACTGAAACCAACAGCTATCCCTTTCAAATCCTCACCAACTGGTCTAAGGAAAATGGACCACCGTTTCTCTCCTGAAATGAGGCGAATGCCCGACGACCGTAATTGTCTAATTTGACTAATTAAAGTCAGTGCTCCAAAGGTTAAGGTGAAAATCAATAAACTGATTAACTGAAATCCGTTACTAAAGATAGCCATTAACGTAGATAGTTTAGATGGAATTGTCAGGTGCATGTTAGTCAAGCCAAGTTGACTTAGCTCCTCTCTTAGCAAGTGAATATCTAGGTTTCCATCGAATACAAAATAGTTTGTTTCAACACTACTACTTTGAGCATCTTCTAGATTTTTTTCCTGTAGCCCATCAGGCAACTTTCCGTTCCCAAAGGTCGTATAAGAAAACACTGGAGTACCTTCTGAGTTAGGATCCTGGTGTTGAATCGCAATAAAGCTATCCGTTTCTTCTGCTAGTTTTTCCAAGCGTGTAGCAACATGCTGAAAAGTTGTTTCAGGGGAAGAATCACGTACAACAACGTTGGGGTAATAATAGGAGACATATGTATCAGTCCAAATGGTAAATACCCAAACAAAGAACAAACTAGCAAGCAGGTTGGATATGAGTATAAATAATTTTTTCATAGTGCATTCCTTATTCTAAAACAGCGGGCAGAAATACCCCTGCCCTCTATAAACTAACAAGCTTACTAAACTATTGATAAAAGAATCTTCTTCAATTATTCTTTACCATCCCGCATCAAATGTAACTAATTTTTTAATTCCACGTTTTTTTCTCATGCAATGAAACCCCTTTCTGTTTCCTTGTTTTTATTTTAACAGATATATTTTATTTAGCCAAGCATTTTTATGTGATTATTGACTTTTTTTATTACCATATAGAATTATTTTTTCTTTAACTTGCTATTTTGAACTAAAAATTTTATAATAAAATTAAGCAAATAGGAAGGTTTATTATCTTTAATGAATACACTCGCAGAGAAATTCAGATTGAAAAGAAAAGAGTTGAGACTCTCCCAACAAACTCTTGCAGAAGGAATTTGTGAACAAAGCCAGATTAGTAAAATTGAGAGAGGGCATTTCATTCCCTCCGCAGACCTTTTGTTCAAACTCTCACAACGACTTGAAGTGCCATTAGATTATTTTTTTAATGAACAAATTGAAATTAAATCTAACCTCTCTAATTTCAAGCAATTATCTGCTCGTCTATTAGATGATAGAAATTATGACGATTTGGAATATATTTATAGAATAGAAATTGAACGAAGTACTTTTCTAACACTAGAAGACCGAACTTACCTTGAATGGATTAAAGCTATTATTGACTTCTATCAATATGACAGTAAGCGTGAGGCTATTTCTTCATTGGAAAATATATTATTAAAAGTCTCCTCAAATACTCTGATTTATTTAAAGGCGTTGAATACTCTATCTAATTTCTATTCCTTAGTGGGTCGTGAACAAGAATATGAGGCAAACTACTCTCATTTGATGGAGTTATATCAGACAAAAAATTTTGAGCATCAAGAGTTTTTATTTGGCTACATCAGAGTTCGTTACAACTACGCTCACTACCTAGTGTCAAAGGAAAAATATAACGAAGCCATCCAAGAAGCTCTTGAGACGATTGAACTCTGTAAACAAAGACAGACAAGCTACCAACTGGCTCCTCTACTTATTCTTGTAGGAAATGCTGGAGCCAAATTTCTAGACAGAGAACAAGTCAAAAATTATTATATAGAAGCAAGAGAGTTATGTAAGATTTATAACAATCCTTTAATGTTGATGAAGATAGAAAATTATTTGAAGGAATTAGATACTGTTTAGTTAATCTTGACATTATAGTTTTTCTGAAACGTTAAATAACCTGTAAGGCTGATAGTGAAATGAATACTATCAGCCTTATAATTATGTGACTATTAGTCCGTCTCGCTCCGTTAGGTGCGAGACAAAAAAACCACCCGTTTGACGGGTGGTCATGATTTACGAGTAAATATAAGTTCAATCAGATAAAAACAACTACCTTACTCTACAGATTTCAAGGCTTCAAGCATATCAACCTTTCTCAGATGATAATTGACAAAGAAACCAAGTACGGTCAAAATGATGCTTACTGCCGTCACGGGGATTACATAGACTTCCCAACCTACCTGCGGATAAAAGAGAATAGTCGCTGGCGAAATCATTTGAATCAAAAACTGGTGTAAATAGAAACCAGTTACTAGACCAAGGACGATTCCCACAAGGGACAGCACAATCGTCTCACGATAAATGTAGAGGGTGACTTCATTATTATGAAAACCGAGAACCTTGATAGTGGAGAGTTCACGGATTCTCTCAGCCACATTGATATTGGTCAAATTGTAGAGGATAACAATAGCCAACAGAACCGATACGATGACCAAGATAGTCATGGTCTGATTGAGGGAGCTGGCGACGGAGTCAAAGAGTCTAATGGCTGAAGCATTTTGGACGACGCTTGACACCGCAGATTGATTCATAAGTAGTCCTGCCTGACTTTCGATACTAGTAGCACTAGAATCCTTTAGCGAGACCAGATAAGTGTTGGCTTGGGGTAATTGTCCGTAAATTTGCTCATAGCTAGCCTGACTCATATAAATAAAATGACCAACGTAGTTCTCAGCAATGGCAGCGACCTTTAGCTTCTTACCTTCAATTTCTAGAGTCTGTCCAACCTTGACACCTGCCAACTGGGCAAGTTTAGCTGTAATAACAACTCCATCTTTTAATATCAGCTCTTGCTGATGATGTTGCAGATGGATAAAGGGAGTCAAATCCTCCTTCTCTGTCATCATAAGAGTAATAGTTTGAAGACCAGCCTTTCCTTTGAAATCCTTGTCTAGCGTTTTAGAATAGATTTTCTGGTAGGCTTTGATGTCCTGCCCTTTCAACACTTCTTCTAGCTCTGCCTTGTCTTGATTGGTCGCACTAGGATTTTCAGAGACAATCATCTGATACTGTTGGATTTGTTGAAACTGTCTAGACGGAACTCCTGCTACAGAGGATTGGATTCCCAAACCTGCAAAGAGCAGAGCGACTGAACCTGCCACACCAAAGATCGTCATCAACATCCGCTGCTTATAACGGAAGATATTGCGAGCTGTTACCTTATGAGTAAAGCTGAGACGGCGCCAGATAAAACCGATACGCTCCAGTAAGATTTTAGCTCCTTTAACAGGAGGTTTAGGCAGTAAAAGCTGGGCTGCTTCATCATGAAGTTCCCTACGAGCTACCAAGTAAGCTGGTAACACACTCGCCAACCAACTCAAGACAAGAGCCAGTAAGCTATAGGTCCAATAGAACTGAATCTGGGTTTCTCCCACCACCATACCTTTTGTAATGACACTTGAAATCACACTGGCTAGTAAATAATGGCCAAGTATACTACCTAGAGCTGTTCCGACAGTTCCAGCTACTAGACCGTAGAGGAGAAACTTGGCAATAATATCCTTGCTACGATAACCCAAAGCCTTAAAAATACCTGCATGTGTTCTCTCTTCATCCACAAAGCGAGTCATGGTTGTAAAGGTCACCATAGCTGCTACGGCATAAAGCACTACAGGAAAGATATTGCCCACTGCCCGAATACTGGCTGAAGCATTGCTGTACATGAGGTAGCCCTGACCGCCAGGCATGGTCTGACGATTATAGACTTGATACTTGGGCTCAGCCAAATCATCCAATACTTGCTGATGTTTTTCTAATTTTTCCTTTTCTTGGGCTAGATTTTGTTCAGCCTGCTTTAGTTTGTCCTCTTCCTTGCTCAATTCCTGCTTAGCTTGGGTAAGTTGAGCAAGGGTCTGCTCTCTCTGGGCTTGAGGAAGCAAGGCTAGTTGACTTTCCTGAACCTGTAAACGAGCTTGAGCAGCTGCTAAACGACGCTTGCCTTCCTGCAGATTAGTCTCAGCCTTGTCAAGGGTCTCTTGGCCTTTGTCTAAAGACTCTTGTCCTTCTTTTCTCAAGAGTTGCAGACGTGCCTTGCCATTATCTGACAAAGCTTGTTCTAAATCTTCCTGATGTTGCTTGGATTTTTCTTCATAAGCTGCTGAGAAAGCATTTAAACCTGACAAATCTTGATATTTCAAACGTGCTATATTATAGACTTTCTGATCAAACTGACTAGGTAAAATCACTCCATAGGCTGTCAGAGTCCCACTTCCACTTCCTGCGTAGCCCATATCTCGCTGGGAGAGGATTTCAGCTGAATCCACAAAACCAGTAATGGTATAAGTATGATCTTTTAAAGAGGAATGACCCTCTTCTTTTTCTTTAAAACTAATCTCCTGTCCCACGCTGTATTGGCCTTGCAAATGAGTGGCCAAAGCGATTTCCTTGTCTGACTGAGGAAGTCGTCCTTCTCTTAGCTGAAAGGTTGAAATTCGCTCTGGTTTGGAGTACAGCCGAATGGCATTCTGCCCATTCTCCATAGTCACATCTGTCAAATAGCCAAACTCAACCTCTGCGCCCTGGGTCTGTTCTAGTTCTTCTTGATCTGCTTGATCCAAACCATAGTTAGACATGACTGCCAAATCCAAGGTTTGAGCAGTTGTTAAATAAGCATTTGCTGTCGCCTCCATATTGGGACTGGTTACTTTGAGGCCTACTAAGGCTAGAGACCCTAACATCATCAAGGTTAAGATGGATAAAAAACGCCCCTTGGAGCCTGTGAAGGACTGAATTAAGTCCTTCCAATAGGTTTTTCGCTTGATCATGCTAGTACTCCAAACTGTCGATATCCTGAGGATGCTGGTTGATCACCACATCCTTGACACTGGCATCGTGCATATGAATCACGCGATCAGCAATGGGCGCCAAAGCTCCATTATGAGTCACGATGATCACCGTCGCTCCCTTTTGATGAGACATATCTTGGAGGATTTTCAAAACCTGCTTACCCGTCTGATAATCTAAGGCTCCAGTCGGTTCATCACAAAGGAGAATTTTAGGATTTTTGGCTACTGCGCGTGCAATGGAGACTCGCTGTTGCTCCCCTCCAGAAAGCTGGGCTGGAAAGTTATTGAGACGATGAGCCAGACCTACATCTGTCAAGACCTGTTCAGGATTCAAGGCATCTGTCACGATTTCTGAAGCCAACTCCACATTTTCCTTAGCGGTTAGATTGGAAACTAGATTATAAAACTGAAAAACAAAACCGACATCATTTCTACGATAATTGGTCCTCTGGTGGGAACTATAATCTGCAATATTAACACCATCTATCCAGATTTCCCCTTCATCATTGGTATCCATTCCCCCAAGAAGGTTAAGAACCGTTGACTTGCCTGCACCAGATGCACCTAGAATAATAACCAATTCACCCTTTTCAATCTCAAAATTCACATCACGATTGGCCACAATCTCCGTGTCCCCAACCTGATAACGCTTGTAACAGTGTTTCATCTCAATATAAGCCATAAGCCCCACCCTCTCTCAAACAAATTATACTACTCGAAAATCTCTTCAAACCACGTCAGCTTCCATCTGCAACCTCAAAACACTGTTTTGAGCAACCTGCGGCTAGCTTCCTAGTTTGCTCTTTGATTTTCATTGAGTATTACTTCCTATTACCATTATAACGCTTTTTCAACTAGTTGGAAACTGCTTATATTCTCAAATCCTTATTAAAAGGCAGTCTCAAACTACTGCCTTCTATCACCTTCTTAAAAATAAAATTGAACAAGATCACCTTCTGCTGTTGCCACCGAAATACAATCTTTCCCCATGCATTTCGCTTTTATTTTTTCTTTATCCAATTTAATCACACTCTTCTCAATACCTGGATAAGAGACTCGCAATTCTCCCCCACTTCTTGATAAAATGGTCAACTGTAAGAGTTTTTTATCCGCCCACCTCATGCTAACTTCAAAATGTCCACGTGCCATTAAGCCTGAAACGGAACCTGTTGACCATGCATCGGGTAGGGCGGCTAGAGGTACCAGATAAGCTGTATGAGACTGGAGTAACATTTCTGCCATTCCACTGCTAGCACCAAAATTACCATCTATCTGAAAAGGAGGGTGGCTACACCAAAGATTTGGCAAGGTCGATGACTTTAACTGCTCTGCTAATAATTTATGGGCTCGATTGCCATCTCCTAGACGCGCCCAAAGATTGATCTTATTGGCCTTAGACCAACCTGTGCCTCCATCTCCACGATCATTGAGGCTAGCACGCGCCGCTTCAAGATACTCTTGCCCCTTGTAGCTAAAGAGAGTTCCAGGATAAAGTCCCACCAGATGGGAAGCATGCCGATGTTGGGCCTCTACTTTCTCATTTTGAAAATACTGCTCTTCCTCCTCATACCACTCCCTGATTCGACCAGATTGAGTGATTTGAAGAGGATTAAGCAAGTCAAACTTCTTCTTGACCACAGTCAACAAAGCCTCATCCATCCCCAATTCCTGAGCAGCCTGAATAAAATCATGAAATAACTGCCAAATCAGAGATTGGTCATAGGTATTGCCAATCGAAATCGGACCATGTTCTGGGGAATAAGACGGAGAGGACACCCAACGTTGCGCCTGCTGATCCTCATGTAAAAAATCATTCCAAAAACGAACCGTTTCCCTCAACATGGGATAAATTTTCTCCCTGAGATAGTCTTGGTCCCTATAAAATGAATAGGCTTCATAAACGGTTTGCATCATCCACGCATTGGCAGCTGGAGACCAACCCCAATAGTAATCCCAACCAGGTGCCGTCCAGCCAAAAGGAGTCGCTTGGGTATGTACCAACCAACCATTCTCCTCTCCTTCCCGAGAGACGATTCCTGCGTACCTTGCAGCCGCTAGACGACCATAGACACGCAAATCATCGATATAGTTGATGACCGGAAAAGCCGTCTCTAGGAGATTGGTAACATAGGCTGGCCAATAATTCATCTGCAGATTGATATTCAGGTGATAGTCCGAATTCCAAGGAGGATTGTCGACTGCATTCCAGACCCCTTGCAGGTTAGCTGGTAGAGCATCTGGACAATCTCTGGAAGAGCTGATCAATAAATACCGTCCATACTGGAAGAACAACTCCTCCAAAGCCTGCCCCGCTTGTGGCTTATAATTTTTTAGCAAATCATCTGTAGTGGATGCGTCAACTTCAGCTCCCAAATCCAATTGAACACGCTGGAATAATGCTTGGTAGTTCTCAATATGCCTTGATTTCAATTGGGCATAGCCCTTTTCTTTAGCTGTGTCCAACAAGTCCTTTACTTGCTGCTCTAAATCTATTTTCTTGCGATAATTGCTAGCAGGATTTTGGGCAAAATCCGTCTTAGCGGCCAAGAAGAGATTGGCATAACTAGCTCCTGATATCTGAACCTTATCTGACCAAACTCTAATATCCCCATCTGTTTCCCAAGCTAGATAACTAGCAAACTTCAGGTCATTGTCCTTAACCCGTCCCTTCATCAAGATATGAGACGTTGAGATATCCAGCTGGTATTCCTTGTAATCAGATTTTTCCTGCTCATACTTTCCATCAGAAGCCAAATCGCGGGTCAGCGACAGTTCTATAGTAAAATCTAGAGTTTCCGCCCCTTCCTTAGTAAAGCGCTGAATCAAGAGATCATCTGGAAAACTCGCAAAAACTTCACGTTCAAATCGCGTTCCCTTATAGGCATAAGAAGTCGTCGCAAGTGCCTTACTAATATTCAGCTGTCTCTGATAGTCCGTCACCTGAGACAAAGTCTTGCCTTGCTTGCTAAACTCAATATGAATATCCCCAAAGGACAGATAGGTCCCATATTGACTCGTTTTTGACCCGATTAGGTGCTTTTCAGCCAGTTCCTTAGCAGTATTATAGTCTCTATTTTCCAAAGCCTGCCTAATCTCAGCTAAAAAAACATACTGATCCTGAAGATTTCCACCCTGATAATCTGAACTAGCAGGAAGTGGACCTCCAGACCAGAGACTTTTTTCATTGAATTGAATCCGCTCAGCCCCTATAAGGCCAAATACTTTTGCTCCTAAAGAACCATTGCCTATCGGTAAGACCTCTTCTTCCCAACCCTTATATGTCGTTGACGCTGGTTGCTTGTAGGCCAATACATAATCTTGTTTTTTATTCCTTATCATACTACCATACTAACATAAAAAGCCTAGAAATTAATCCTAGGCTTACAATTTTTTATTTTCCAAGGTAGTATTCAGAAACGACGTTCAATTTTTCGTCGAATTCGAATACCAATGGTGGGAAGTTAGGAATTTCCACGTCCATGATTTCGTCGTCTGACAAACCTTTGATGTGTTTTACAAGGGCACGGATTGAGTTACCGTGAGCTCCTACGAATACGTTTTTACCATCTTTAAGAGCTGGAGCGATTTTATCTTCCCAGAATGGAAGGGCACGTTCCAAAGTCACTTTCAAGTTTTCAGCATCTGGGATAACTGAGTCGTCAAGTGAAGCGTAACGACGGTCTGTGTGAGCTGAGTGCTCATCATCACGATCCATGTTTGGAGGCAATACATCGTATGAACGACGCCAGATGTGAACTTGCTCATCACCAAATTGTTCAGCAGCTTCAGCTTTGTTTTTACCAGTCAAACCACCGTAGTGACGTTCGTTCAAGCGCCATGATTTTTCAACTGGAACCCACAATTGGTCAGAAGCTTCAAGAGCCAAGTTAGTTGTTTTGATCGCACGTTTCAATACTGAAGTGTAAGCTTGGTCAAATTCGATACCAGCTTCTTTGATCAATTTACCAGCGTCAATCGCTTGTTGTGTACCTTTTTCAGACAAATCAACATCAGCCCAACCAGTGAAAAGGTTAGCTTTGTTCCATTCAGACTCACCGTGGCGAGCAAAAACCAATTTTACCATTAGATGGATTCTCCTTTAAATTTTCCGAGGTTTCCCCTCGTTTATCTATTCTATTTTACACAATTTTTTACAAAAAAGCTAGTTAAAATCGACTAAAAAGAGAGAACTAAGCTAGCTCTCTCAACTTTTTATCTCATTATATAACTAAACAAAAACTATAAAAGATTACTTATTTTTTAATGCGTCAATCATACGATCTGCATTTTGATCTGCATTTTGCATCATACGATCTGTATGTTTTCTTGTATTAGTATCATCATAACGATTTAGAATTAACGCTTCAATTGTTTCTTTACAATTTTCAAGATTAGCTTTTTCAAATACTACTGCACTAATAACGTGTGATCCACCAGAAGTAAGATTTAAAACAAGAAGAGTTTGAAAAGCACTTAAAACTGTCAATACTCCATAAGCAGCTAAAATCAACCCGCCTACAAATGAATTCCCCATCATAGAAAATCCAATAATAGTAAAAATCACACCCCAGTCAAATGATTTAAAATCAAGACTAAATGAATCGTCTACACTTGCAACTTGTTCTACTGGAATTGTCTTATTTTGAGAACCTAGGGGAATAACTTTCAAAATAGTATTAGGATTTGAAGTTTTAATAAAAACTCCCTCCAAAGCTACAGAGGCTTTCATGTAGAAAGTCAAATAAGATGTAATAAAGGTTTGTTTCATAATAAAATCTCCTTTTTTATTTTTTTTCAAATAAAATTGTATCATATTTGCTAAAAAAAAAAAGTATTTTCTGATATTATAAAATAAAAATTTGTATAATATGAAATAAAATATAATACTTTTCAGAAATCAAAAACAACTATACAAATTTATTGTTGTAAAATTGTTACACTATTTACCAATCTTATCCGCGATATCAAATCCCTATTTTATCTTACTACTGTTAGCTTGCTAACTTTATCTTTGATTCTTGTTGAGTATAAAAAGTCATACCTCGTAAATTTTCAAAAATAAATAAAAACGCATTATATCAGGTGTTCAAAAACGTGATACAATGCGTTTTATAGTCTATAAAATTAGTTGTCTTTTCTTCTCAAATTGAGTTTTCCCTAGATTTTTCAACCTTATTTCTCTTCAAATCCTTCTGCGACTGCGTCTGCAAAGTTTTCTTCTACGATGCTTGCACAGTGGTCACAAATGACTGCGTGGTAGCTGCGTTCTGCTGTTGTTGGATCGATACGACGGCAACGGTCACATACTTCACCTGCAGCACGTTCAACTGTAAAGGCTACATCTTCGAAGCTAACGGCAGCTTCTGGAGCTGGTCCTTCTGCGATGGTCAAGTCTGACACGATCAAAAGTTGAGCCACATTGCTGTTTACTGCTTCAAGTAGAGTTTTCACCACTTCATTTGGATAAACTGTCAAGTGTGCTTCAAGTGATTTACCGATAACTTTGGCATTACGAGCCTCTTCCAAGGCTTTTTGAGCTTGTCCACGGAAATCCATAAAGGCTGCCCATGTATCCAAGATTTCTTCTTGATTAGCAAAAGTTTGTGCTTCTGGCAATTCTGACAATTGAACGAAGTCTTCTGCTTCAAACTCAAGGTATGACCAGATTTCCTCTGCTGTATGAGGAAGGATTGGTGTCAAGAGTTTGGTGATTTTCACAAGAATGTCATAGAAGACAGTCTGCATTTGACGGCGTTCCAGTGATTTGGCACCTTCGATGTAAACAACATCTTTAGCAAAATCAAGGTAGAATGCTGACAAGTCAACGTTGATAAAGTTCACTAGTGCTTTATAGATTGTCAAGAATTCAAAGTTTGCATAAGCATCACGAATGGTCTTGACAAGCTGGTTAAAGCGAATCGTCATGTACTTATCAACTGAACGAAGTTCATCGTAAGCGACTGCATCTTGAGCTGGGTTAAAGTCAGATGTATTGGCAATCAAGAAACGAAGGGTGTTACGAATCTTACGGTAAGTTTCAGAGACTTGGCTCAAGATATCCATAGAGATACGCACGTCGTTGGTTGAGTCTACACTTGTTACCCAAAGACGCAAGATTTCAGCACCAAATTGTTTTTCAACATCGCTTGGAGCAATGGTATTTCCAAGAGATTTAGACATCTTCTCACCTTTACCGTCAAGTGCAAAACCTTGTGACAAGATTTGTTTGTAAGGTGCTACGCCATGGTTAGCAACTGAGGTGATGAGCGATGAGTTGAACCAACCACGGTATTGGTCAGAACCTTCTAGGTAAAGGTCTGCTGGGTAAGTCAACTCTGGACGGTTTACTACAACTCCATTCCATGATGAACCTGAGTCAAACCAAACGTCCATGATATCAGTTTCTTTTTTGAACTCGCCGTTTGGTGAACCTGGATGAGTAAATCCTTCTGGCAAGAGGTCCTTAGCATCACGTTCCCACCAAATGCTTGAACCATGTTCCTCAAAGAGTTGAGCCACGTGTTCAATAGTTTCAGCAGTCATGATCGCTGTACCGTCTTCAGCGTAGAAGATAGGAAGTGGAACACCCCAAGCACGTTGACGAGAGATAACCCAGTCGCCACGGTCACGAATCATATTGTAAAGACGGACTTTACCCCATTCTGAGTGGAATTTCACTTTTTCAATTTCATCCAAGATTTCTTGGCGGAATTTAGAAACTGAGGCAAACCATTGTGGTACTGCACGCCAGATGATTGGTTTCTTAGTACGCCAGTCAAATGGGTATGAGTGAGAGATTTCTTCTTGGGCAAGAAGGAGGTTACCAAGTTTCTCGATAACAGTTGGAACTACCTTTTCATAGAATTGACCTTCAAACTCAGGACCAGCATTCTTCATCATGATACCACGTTCGTCAACAGTCACTGCGACTTCAAGACCATTAGCAATACCGACATTGTAGTCATCCTCACCAAAACCAGGGGCTGTGTGGACGATACCTGTACCAGAATCAGTTGTAACGTGGTCACCAAGAATAACCAATTCATCTACAGCTGTATCCCATGGGTGTTCTGTTAGGATATGATTCAATTCTTGACCACGGTAAGTTGCCAAAACTTGAACATCAGCCCAACCAAATTTCTCAGACAAGCTAATCAATAATTCTGCAGCAACCACAAACTTGCGATCTTCACCAGCAGGTTGAACCAAAACGTAATCAATATCTGCACCAACAGTCAAACCACGAGAAGCTGTGATGGTGAATGGAGTAGTTGTCCAGACAACGATGTAAGTATCTGTATCTAGAACACCTTTGCCATCTTTTACCTTATTGGCATAGTAAAGAGAAGTTGAAACCAAATCATGGTATTCAATTTCCGCTTCGGCAAGGGCAGACTCAGATGACCAAGACCAGTAAACTGGCTTGGCACCACGGTAGATATAACCTTTATTAGCCATCTCACCAAATACACGAATTTGAGCTGCTTCATAGTCAGGAGTCAAAGTCACATATGGATTTTCCCAGTCACCAGAAACACCCAAACGTTTGAAGTCTTCGCGTTGTTTATCTACTTGAGAAAGAGCGTATTCACGGCAAAGTTTCAAGTACTCAACCAAGTCCATTTCTTTGCGTTTGATACCTTGTTTTGCCAAAACTTGCTCGATTGGCAGACCATGTGTATCCCAACCTGGAATATAAGGAGCATAAAATCCTGACATAGACTTAGAACGAACAATGATATCTTTTGAAATCTTGTTCATAGCGTGTCCAACGTGAATATTTCCGTTCGCGTATGGAGGACCATCATGCAAGGTGAAATGAGGTTTTCCTTGGTTCAATTCTTGACGACGTTGGTAAAGTTTTGCATCTTCCCATTCCTTTTGCCAAACTGGCTCTTTGGTAGGAAGACCTGCACGCATTGGGAAAGCTGTTTTCCCAAGGTTAAGGGTATCTTTGAGTTTCATGGTATCTCCTTTATAAATAATAACAAATTAAAAACCACGACTGCCAAAAAGGACGAAAATCGTGGTACCACCTTTATTCGGAAAAAGATCTAGTCTTTCTCCCTCTTATCCCGTAACGTGGGGAACGTCAAATCTTACTTCATTCAGACTTGAGTTTTTGAGAGGATAATCTTATCATTAGGGATTACAGGACTCACACCATCTCCTGCTCGCTGGAAATATAAGGATAAGATATTGTTCTCAGATTATTTCTTATAAAATTGTAACAGATTCTTGCGGTGCCGCAAAACCTGGTTCTGAGTTTACAGCTTCAGTAGCTGGTGTTGGTCCTGAATAATGGCTTGGAGCTACTTCTGGCTCTTCATACATTGGACCAACTGGATGAGCTGGACTTTCTTCAACAACCGGAGCTGGTGAAACCACTTGTTCCTGCTCAGCTCTTGCTTCGGCTTCTGCAAGTTCCTTATTAGCCGCTTCGATACGCGCTTGCAACTCTGCCATTTCCTCGGGAGAAAACTGGCGAGTAATATCAATTGGTTCTTCCTCTGGATGTTGTTGCAAGACAGAATCACCTAAGACTTCGCTGACCACTTCTTTGAAAGCCTCATCACTTGTCTGAAGATAAGTAGCTGTTGGACGAAGAATATCTTCCCAATCTGAAGATTCAACAATTGCTAACTGGCTCTCAATTGTAGATTTGAGACGTTGGTGGAAGACACGGCTCTTGTTCTTCAATTCTTCTGTTTCAACAGCAACTTTCTTGGCATTATCAGTTGCTTGACGAAGAATTTCATTCGCCTTGTATTTAGCTTCTTCCAACAAACGTTGTGCATCCTGCTCTGCTTGGTGAATGATATTGTTTGAACGTTCAGTTGCAGCTTGTTTTACTCGCTCAGCTGTATCTTGTGCAATCAATACAGACTGGCTCAATGAATCTTTCATCTCATCAAAGTAAGACAAACGCTCTTCCAAACTCTTAATATGTAAATCCTTATCATGATTAGAGCGAACCAAATCTTCATAATCACGGACTACAATATCTAAAAATTCATCTACTTCTTCTTGATCGAACCCTCTAAAGCGTGTGCTAAAGGTTTTATCTTTGATTTCTAACGATGTAATTGGCATATTTTTCCTCACTTACTTAATAACAATTGGACCGTTAATTTCTTTTTATCTTTTTTTGTTTGCCCATTATCTCTAACGAGTTTCAATCGACCAAATTTCCTAACACTAATCAAATCACCAACTTGAACTGCATAATCTGATTTTTCAACTAAATGGTAATTAACTTGAACTGCCTGTTTTTCAATTAACTGACTTACCTGATTTCTAGACAGTTTTAATACACCTGCTAGAAAAACATCTAATCTAGAACTAGCAATACAAATATCTAATTCTTGATAATCTTCTACTGTAGCAATTTTCTCAGTAAAATCCCGTTCTTCTAGACGAACCGGTAAACGAGCAATTTTCGTAATGCCGTCTTGAAAAAGGAGCATAAACTGTCGATTAATGATAATCTGTGCTCTCTCTTCGTTGACTAAGATATCACCAAATAGCTTCCTATCAATTCCCAGCTGATTTAAAACAGTCCCTAATATTTTTGCATGCGTTAAGCGTTCAAACTTATTAGGATAGACAATTTCTTGCAAGGATAGTTCAAAATCAGAAAATTCCGGCTCAAAATAATCAGGATACAGGAGTACCCGTACATATTCAGTTTCAAGAAACTGCCGACTGCTCATGTAGGAGATGCCGTTGGTTGATGCTAGAACCTTTAAAATCTTTTCTTGGTGGGGATTTACAAAGGGTGTTAAAAAAGGAGAATAAGAATCTTCTACCTTTTTTATCCATTCTACTCCCTTATCAATAAAAGACGAATCATTCTTAGAAAAGTGTTGATAAATCATCTTGTTCATAGAAAGATCACTAAAAGTCGAATCAACTGCTCCCCTAGGAAGTGAACTAGTAATACCGCAATCCAGACAGACAAGTCAAGACCTGCAATCTGGAGGGGTAAACGTTGTAAGGGAGCTATTATCGGTTTCACTAAACTAATAATCAAGCGTCCAAGACGTGATTCATAAGCATTGGGAAACCAAGACATCAGAGCAAATACGATTAAAATCAGTGAATAGATATCCACTGCATTTTGAACAAAACGAATGAGAAAGATCATTATCTCACTCTCGTACGTTTCATATCAAAGCCAAATTCACCATTTTGTGATTCATCTGGAATTTTGATATCTTCAATATTGACGACAACATCAACTGGTGTCAGCAGGTACATAGTAGATGCTACCTTTTTCATGTTACCAGCTAAAACGTGGCGCGCCCCATCCAGATAGTCCAAACAACGACGAGCTTGAACTTCTGTCATATATTGAAAATCAATCAAAATACTTTCGTTACCAGCTAATAAATCAACAATATCTGTGGCATCTTCGTATTTACGTGGATAACGAACATCAATTGTCACCTTATCAGCAGAACGTTGACTTTGCATAGCCAACTCTTGTTGACGGGCATGAAGACGAGTGATGTTTTTATCTTTAGATGGCGTGCTACCAGCTTGTTGAGGCAATTCTTGAACAGAAGGGACTGGATTCACAATCGGCTCTTCAGCTTTAGGCTGATATGCAGTACCAACATCTTCTCCATCTTCTGTAAAATAATCTATAAATTTATCAAATCTATCTTTTAAAGACATATTTCTTTCCTATTTAAAAAATGCTGTACCAATTCTGACAAATGTTGAGCCAAATTCAATCGCTTCCTTGTAGTCACGACTCATACCCATACTCAAGTCCGTCATTGGCATATTGGGAATTTGTTTTTCTCTAATTTCTAGTTGCAAATCCTGCGTAGCTTTAAAAATTTCTTTCAACTCATCACTACTAGCTTCAAAAGGAGCCATAGTCATCAAGCCGACATATTCGATTTTATCTAAGGTTGCTAATTCTGGCAAGAGCTCTAATAGTTCTTCCCTTGAAAAACCATGTTTGCTCTCTTCCCTTGAGATATTTACTTGTAAGAAACACTTAACAACTCGGTCACTTCTTTTTTGAATTTCCTCTGCTAGCTTTAATGAATCCAAAGCGTGGAAATAATCAACATACTGAATGACATCTTTGACCTTGCGTCTTTGCAAGGTTCCAATCAAATGCCAGGTAATATTTCTATCTTTTAAAGCTTCATATTTCTCAAGAAATTTATCCACACGATTTTCACCAATATGATGCACACCTAGCGGAAGCAAAGCCTCCGCTGTCGGTACGTCTACATATTTTGTAACAGCAACAACCGAAACAGAATTGGCTTCTCTTCCTGACTGCTGACTTGCATCTTTTATTTGTTGAAAAACACGTTCTGTATTTTCTTTCAAATTCATTTACTTAACGATTTTTGAAAAATGGAGGAGTGTCTAATTCATCCTCATCGTGTAAAGATGGTGCTTCGAAACGTTCAACTGGTGATACCACTGAATCAGTTGGTCGAACAATTGTCTCACGACGCAAGTCCCAATCACCAAATGCTGAAGTTTGAGAAGTTTCTGTACGGCGAGGTGCTGGACTTGGAATTTCAGCAGTTTCAGCCATATCAAAGTGACGATTATGATTGTGTGCATAACTAGGACTTGCTTGTTCATGACGAACAGCTTGTCTTGGTGCATGGCCCACAACTTTTTCAACACGATCTTGACGAACACCAGTCGCTACAACTGTAACACGGATTTCATCTTTCATGTTTTCATCGATAGATGTTCCGAGCCAGATGTTCACTCCTTGGCCAGCTGCTTGGTTAACGATCTCTGAAGCTTCTTCTGCCTCAATCAAGGTTAAATCAAGACCACCAGTAACGTTGACGATAACATCCTCAGCACCGTCAATAGTTGTTTCAAGAAGTGGTGAGTAGATTGCCTTACGAGCTGCTTCTACCACACGTTCTTCACCACTACCGATACCGATACCCATTAGGGCGTTCCCTTTATTTGCCATAACTGTTTTCACATCGGCAAAGTCAAGGTTAATCAAACCAGGGTTTGTGATCAAATCAGTAATCCCTTGAACACCTTGGCGAAGTACGTTATCTGCTTCGCTAAGAGCTTCAAGAAGTGGAGTTTTCTTATCAACAATTTCAAGCAAGTTGTTGTTTGAAATAATCAATAGAGTATCTACATGCTCACGAAGTTGATTGATTCCTTCTACAGCGTACTGACCGCGTTTGCTTCCTTCAAAACCGAAAGGACGTGTCACAACACCAACTGTAAGCGCACCTAAATCTTTAGCAATGCGGGCAATAACAGGAGCTGCACCAGTACCAGAGCCACCTCCCATACCTGCAGTAATGAAGACCATATCTGCTCCAGTAATAGCTTGAGTCAAGGCTTCTTCGCTTTCTTCAGCTGCCTTTTGACCAACTTCAGGTCGACCGCCAGCACCCAAACCACGAGTCAATTTAGGACCTAACTGAATTACAGTCTCAGCTTTTGTACTACTCAAAGCTTGTACATCTGTGTTTGCTGCGATAAATTCTACGCCTGCAACACCTTCGTCAACCATGCGGTTAATGGCGTTACCACCACCTCCACCAACACCGATTACTTTAATAACTGCACCTTGAGCTGCTGCTGTATCAAATGAAAATGTCATAGTTTATTTTTCCTCTTTTATTCATCAAACATGCTTCCGATTAAGCCACGGAAACGATCTGCGATTTTTGGTTTATTTTGAGAAGATACTTTATCTTCTTTCGGAGCAACTACGTTCGTAGAAGCTGATTGCTCTACCTCAGTATTTTGAACTGGTTGAATAGGGGTCGGTTGTGCTACCTGCGTAACACGTTGAATCATCCCACCAAAATTAATTGGTTGGTGACGCAAAGTATCCTCACCCTTAACTGCTCGTTGTGCTAATAAATGCACCTCAGTCAATTGACCAGCAAATTCAGACAAGCTAATCACATGAGCAAAGGCAGGGTTACGGATTCCAACTTGATTTGGAACGTAAAGTTTGACACCAACGCCAAATACTTCCTGTGCAAGTTCTACAACACCTGGTAAAATAGCATTTCCACCAATCAGAACAATCCCACCTGGAAGATCCAACAAATGTCTTCTTTCCAACTCTTGTTTGATTTGTTCGAAAATGTGTTTAATACGAGCTGAAATAATCTCTGCTAGGTAGCTTTCTGTAACTTCTACAGGCTCTACTTCACCAATCACTTCAACTTGGAAGGTTTCATTGCTTGCAAGTGAAGGGTAGGCTTCACCATAGTTCAATTTCAATCCTTCAGCTAGTTTTTGTGAAGTCTTCAAGACTTTAGAGATATCTTTTGTGACATAATCTCCACCTTCTTGAAGAATATTTGTAAACTGGAGTTCTTGGTTACGGATTGTAGCAACAGTTGTTTGACCTGCTCCCATATCAATCACAGTAGCTCCAAATTCACGCTCTCCTTCATTCAAGACTGAACGAACCAAAGCCAATGGTGAAATAATAATATTTTCAACTTGAACACCTGAGCGCTCAACTGTCTTGCGTAAATTGTGAAGAATAGTACGTGGACCTGTGTAAAGCAAACCACGCATTTCAAGACGAACCCCCATCATACCACGTGGGTCACGAATACCTTGGAAACCATCTACGATAAATTCTTCTGGAATAAAAGTAATGACTTCACGATCCGGTGTCATACTCTTTGTCAAGGCTGATTTGACAACATTTTCGACATCTTGATCTGTAATTTCTTTTGTATCAGATGTAACTGGAATCATTCCTTGAGTTGGTTCTACCTGCAAAAGATTTCCAGGCAAACCAACATTCACTGATTTGATTGAAATGCCAGCTTTCTCTTCTGCTTGGGAAATAGCTGACTTGATAGCAGTTGCTGCTGCTTCAATATCAACGATAATCCCATCCTTTACACCTTTACTCTTGGCATTACTTACACCAATTACATTAAGTTCACCATTTCTAAGTTCGGCAACCAATACTTTAATCGAATTAGTTCCGATATCTAAGCCTGTAAAAAAACCATCTCTAGCCATTACATCGCATCCTCTCTCTTCCAAGTTTCAAACTTCTATTCAAAATAGCTAAAATAGGGCATAGCTATTCACAGAATATTATAACACAAAAAATCCAATCGTGCTTAGTTTTTCCTAAATTTACTTACCATTTTTTCACATTCGTTCCTTAGATTTTTTTATTTTCCAAACAAGTTATAAAAAATCAGATTTATGAAAAAAAGAAAGCTTAAAATCAAGCTTTCTTTGCAATCATTTTTTCTGCTTCTTGTGCTAAAAATAGTTCCAAGATTTTCTTAGTCAAAGTTATTGCAGCAGACAAGGCTATAGAAACAATCAAATAATTAGCTACTAAGCCATGGTCTCCAACCAATGGTGGTTTTGTCAAGAATCCGTAATCTCCACCTGTTACTAAATTGACCACAAAAATCAAGGCATTTAGTGCAAAGGTCATGAGAAAAATTCCCTTCACATCCAGCAATCGCGCTTTATACTGTCTCAATAGATAAACTAGAGAATTCCCCAAGAGAGCTAAGTGGCCAAAGATAAAGGATAAAATCGCAATATGTGGGAAAGGATAGGCATCTGGCACTGGATAAACAAAGGCCGCTAGTGTCCCAAATGTCCCCAATAATGCAAAGTATTGTTTATATTTGGACTGACCAGGAAGCAAGAGCACTACAAACATAGCCATACGGCAATGGTAAAAAGGTAGGCTTTCTGACAACGGCATATGATTGACCCAATACCAACCATAAAGGAGTATCAACTGAACAGCCTGCAAGATTTTAAAAAATCGTTGGCAAACCTTCTTTTCACGATAACGATAGGCTGTATAAAAGGTCAAGGCTAAGAGCGTAAATAGGCTAACATACCAAAAAAGGTCAAATTTGGGTGGTTCTGTTGCTTGGGTCGTAAAGAAAATATCCCATAAATTCATCTAGTCTTCCTCATGATTCAAAATTTTCCTGCATTTTATTATACCATGCTATTTGTCAAAAATGGATTTAGAAATACGATAATCATCTTCTTAATCAAGATATTGCTCCCTCTGACCTTGATAAACCTGCCAAAGAATCTCGATTTGCTCCTTGGTAATGCGTTTTTCAGATAAATTCGGCAGTTGGTCAATTGCAAAAAATTGAAGGGCAGCGATTTCTTGATTTTCTTGGAATTGTCCATCGAGAAGCTTACATTCAAAAACAAACTTTGCATATTGTTTGCTCTGTAGTTGGAAACGATTGGTATCAAAAACAGCTAGCAGTCTTTCAACTTTGGCTTTAAAACCGGTTTCTTCTTCAATTTCCTTGAGAATATTTTCAGTTGGAGAATAGCCGACTTCACCAAAGCCACCTGGCAAAGCCCAACTATCCTCTCCTTGTCCCCTAACCAGACAAATCTTCTCATCCTCAACAATCCAAGCACGGACGTCCATTAAGGGAGTCGCATAAGCTGAAGTTGGTTTCAAGACTTCTGCCACTTCGTCTGCATCAAGGTCTGATACCTGATTCAACATTTCAGATAACAGACTTCGCAAGTCTTCGTAGCGCTCACGGTCAAAAGGATCCTTTGTAAAGGTTAGTCCAGTATCTGTAAGAGCAATCATTCTTTGAAGATACTTAGCAAAATCACTTGTCTTCATTTTCTAAACTTTCTACCAACTTAGCTAGATTCATAGAGTTAGAGCCTTTGAGTAGGATTTGGTCATTGACTCCAAGGCTTTCTTTGACCTGCTTGACTAGGTCTTCAAATTGGTCTTGGTCTTCTGTTTTCTTGAAGTAGTAAACGTGGCCAATTGGGAACATTTGACTGGCCAATTGGGCTAATTCAGCAATGTCTTCTCCGTAGAAAATCACGGTATCAAGCACATCTGGTGAGAGGCTCAAAATCATCTGGTTATGGAGCTGAACAGACTGGTCACCGAGTTCCTTCATGTCCGCTAAGACAGCGATTTTTTTGCCACCTTCGTTGGCTGGAATAGCCGAAAAAGTCTCTAAAATCAACTTCATAGCAGTTGGATTGGCATTATACACATCTGATAGAATATCTGCACCATTGGCTGCTTTCTTCCACTCAGTACGGTTACGCGTCAATTCAAGATTTTGGAAGGCCTGACGAATTTGCTCCTCTGAAACTCCTTCTTGTAGGGCAACATAGGATGCAATCATGGCATTAGTAGCATTGTACTTACCAGTCACTGGCAAATCAAGGGCTTGTTCCAAGAAATTAGCCTTAAATGTCAGACTATCCTTGCGCTCAATCAAGTCTGTAATTTCCAACTCTGCTCCTTGCCCAAAACGAACTACCTTTTTATCAGTTGGCAAGTAGTCCTCTACAATCGGATCTGCTGGTGCCAAGAGCAAGGAATTCGAAGACATCCCGTCTGCAATTTGCATTTTTCCTTTAGCAATTTCAGAACGATCTTTGAAAAAGGCCAAATGGGCTTCTCCAACCAAGGTCACGATGGCTGTTTTTGGACGAGCCAATTCTGACAAGAGATGAATATCTCCCAAGTGATCCTGCCCCATCTCCAAGACCAACTTTTCTGTTCCTTCAGGCATATGGAGAACTGTGTAGGGAAGACCAATCTCATTATTGTAGTTGCCTTGTGTCTTATAGGTTTTGTAGGTTGTTGATAGCAAGTGCGCTAACATATCCTTAGTCGTTGTCTTGCCATTTGAACCTGTGACAGCAAAGACATCAACATCCATTTTCTCAAGATAGTAGGATGCTAGGGATTGAAAGGCAGCCAAAACGTCATCTACTAGAATGTAGGGATGATTTGCGACCTTTTTCTCAGACAGGGTTACAGCAGCACCTTTTTCAAAGGCTGTTTCGATAAAGTCATGACCGTCACGCGCACCTTTGAGGGGGACAAATAAATCTCCTGCCGCAATCAAACGACTATCAAACTCAGCATTTTCCAACCGAGCATCCTCAAAGATGCTGACATCATTTTTAGCTCCGACAACTTGGGCCACTTCATGGATTGTTAATTTCATTTCTACTCCTTTAAAAAGGGTCGAAGCACGAGAACTCTAGTCACCTTTCAGTGATGGTTCTGGCTTCTACCCTCTCTTTCATTTTATAGCAAATGCGCTTCGCGCTTGTCAAAACTTTCCTTGGCAAGATCAACCAATCGCTCGATTAGTTCTGGGTAGCCGATTCCCATATTGTCCCAAAGTAATGGATACATAGACCACTGGGTGAAACCTGGCATGGTATTAAGCTCGTTGAGGAAAAACTCTCCCTTATCTGTATAGAAGAAATCGCAACGAGATAGACCGAGCCCACCAATGGCACGGAAGGCAGTTTCTGCATTTTGACGCATGACAGCTACCACATCATCACTAATTTTGGCTGGGATATCCATAGTAATCTTGTTATCAATATACTTGGCATCGTAGTCGTAGAAGGCAACATCCTTAACAACTTCTCCTGGAAGCGTGCTTTTGACATTGTAGTTACCCAGTAGACCAACCTCGATTTCACGGGCATTTACCCCTTGTTCAACCAAGATACGACTGTCATATTGGAAGGCAAGTTTCAAGGCTTGACGGAGTTCTTCTTGATTTTCAGACTTAGAAATACCGACACTTGAACCCATGTTTGATGGTTTTGTGAAGACTGGATAAGTCAATTTTTCTTCAACTTCGGTGATTTTAGAAGTCACATCATCGCCTTCAACGATGGCCACATAAGGAACTTGGGCAATCCCGACAGATTCTAAGACACGCTTGGTCGTGATTTTATCCATGGCAAGACTAGATGACAAGATGTTACAACCGACGTAAGGCATTTTCAAAACTTCAAGGAATCCTTGAACAGAGCCATCCTCTCCCATCGGACCATGAAGAACTGGAAAGACCACCGCACCTTCTTCGTAGATAGCACTTGGAGCAACTTTCTTATCCCAATCGATTGTTTCATTGGTCATAAGACGGTCCTCTTGACCTGGAGTATGGCTAAATTCTTGCGTTTTAATAAAGTCGCCTGACTGGCTGATGAAGAAAGTCTTGACTGTGAAACGGTCGTAGTTGACCGCACGCATCACACTCTCAGCTGAAAGAACAGAGACTTCACGCTCTGCACTACGTCCACCGTATAAAAGAATAATCGTTTGTTTCATATTATCTGTTCCAATTCTAATAGAATACTCGTTCTTTAGTATATCATATTTGCTTCTTTTTTGAAACTTGAACCTGATACTGGTCTTCAATAAATCTAAAAAGAGACCGATAAAACAACTGTCGGTCTCCGTGATTTTTGTATAAATGAATTGAGTGTTGATTTGTCTAGACTTACAACTCTGTTCGATTTTCAATGGCTCGTAAGAGCGTCACTTCATCCGCATACTCAATGTCCGCTCCGACAGCGAGACCTCGTGCTAGACGCGTAACCTTGATACCAGCTGGCTTGAGCAAACGTGAAAGATACATGGATGTCGCTTCACCATCTGCTGTAGCATTTGTTGCTACGATTACCTCTGAAACTTCACTATCCATAAGACGAGTCATGAGGCTCTTGAGATTGATATCATCTGGACTAATACCATTCATGGGAGAAATGAGTCCATGCAAGACATGATAGAGTCCATGGTATTCTTGGATATTCTCCATGGCTGCCACATCGCGACTATCTTCGAGAACTAAAATCGTTGTCTGGTCACGAGTCGGATCGGTACAGATAGAGCAAGGATCGTCATCAGTCAGGCGACCGCAGATGGAACAGTAGGTCAGCTCTCTCTTAGCAGAAAGGAGATTTTTAGCAAATTCATTGACATCGTCATCAGACATTCCAATAGTATAGAAGGCCAGACGGGTAGCCGTCTTAATCCCGATACCCGGTAACTTCGAATAACTGTCAATTAGCTTAGCAATAGGTGTTGGATAAAGCATACGTTCCTTTCTAATTCATTGGATGATGTTGGTTATAGAGGTTGATAATATCGCGCGCAATGGAAGGTCCGACACCATTTGTAAGGTTGGTGTTATGAGGGAAGACAACAGCTACAGCGATTTGAGGATTATCTGATGGTGCATAGGCCACAGCATTAGTATTGTTAGCTTCTTGACCACCCTCAACATAACTTTCGGCAGTACCTGTTTTACCACTAATCGATACGCTTGCGCCATTTGAAAAGGCACGACCGGTTGTCAAAGCACTACCACCATGTGACACTTGATAAAAGCCTTGTTGGAGGATGGAAACATCAGACTCAGAAATATTAATTTTATTCATTTCCTTGGATTCAACAGATTGGATTAAGTTCCCTAAGCCGCCTTGTTCATTGTTTCCATAAATCCCCTCGACAATGTGAGGTGCAATCCGAACACCGTTGTTGGCAATGGTTCCAACGTACTGGGCCAATTGCATAGGAGTGTAGTTATCAAACTGACCAAAGGCATTGGTAATGTAATTAGCAAAATTATACTCTTTTGGTATAAAACCAGTTGACTCATCTGGAAGGTCAATGCCTGTTGAGGCTCCAAGACCATATTCCGCAAATGTCGAGCGAAGTTTCCCCATGGCGGATTCTAAATTGTTAGTTAGAACAAACATATTGGGTTGATAGGTCTGACCCATAATGCCCAAAGCCGTTTGAACCATATAGGCATTAGAAGAATACTCCAAGGCTTCCACAGCTGTAATAGGAAAAGATCCATATGCCAATTTATACCAAGAATAAATTGGAGCTGAACCTTGGAAAACAATAGGCTGATCTGTTAAGGTTTGGTTTCCTGATAAAACACCATTTTCCCAACCTGAGCTGATGGTAGCGGCCTTAACAACCGAACCGGGTACAAAGACATTGGTCACAGTTCCCAAGGAATCCTGTGTTAACTCTCCCGTGTTCAGGTCATGTTTGATCCCTGACATGGATAACACAGCACCTGTTTTTGGATTTAGAGCAACTGCATACACACCCTCAGAATACTTGGCTCCACCATTTCCTAGCTCGGAATTGAAATAACTTTTCAGCAAAGCATCCACACTATCTTGGAAGGCCAAATCAATGGTCAGCTTGATATTGTTTCCCTTACTACCTTCCTCAATTGTATCCACGCTTTCCATATTGCCATATTTATCCAGATGGATTTCTTTTACCGAGCGTTTTCCTTGTAAGGTCTCTTCATATTGCTTTTCCAAATACGAGGTTCCAACACGGTCATTTAGAGAATAGCCTTTTTTAAGATAGGCTTCTGCTTCTTCCGCTGGGAGACCAGCTTTTTCACTGGATACACTCCCTACTATAGAAGAAAGGGAAGTTTCCAAAATCTTTCGATCCCAAGAAGTAGAAATACTAATGCCAGGCATCTCCTTTGAAATAGAGGCAATAACAGCCACCTGAGAATCATTTAGAGGATCTGTCGCAATGGTTCCTGTCGCAAAATTTTCAACTGCATTGAGTTGGCTAAAGAGATAAATTTCTTTCTTTTCGTCATCAGAGTAGGCCAATTGACTTGGATCGATACTTTCAACAGTATTATTGTAAAGCTCGGATTCAGATAATTGATTGCCATCAGAATCAAGGCGCTTCTCACGTGGTAAACTTTCCACTGCTTTCTTATAGACATCTTGATCTGCTAGATAATAGTCCGCCAACTGTCGGTCAGTCAATGTTGGAGAAGAAACTCCCACATAAGCCAGCAACTTCTTAGCTGTTTCTTTTAAATCTGCAGCCGTCATTTTGTTGTTTCGAGTAAAGGAAACAACTTGTTTCACAGTATTTTCAACCAAAGGCTTGCCGCTGGCATCATAAATTTCGCCCCGAGCCGAACTAGTGGTCACCTTTGTTTTACTAGCCGATGCTAATTTTGTCTCATAAAAATCCTTGTTCAAAACCTGCATATAAAGCAGGCGACCAATAATGGCCATAAAAAGCAAAATAACAATTGAAAACAATAAATTAAGCCGAATCGGAATCGAATGGCTATCAAATTTTCTCATACAAATCAGTCTCATTTCTATTTAAAATCTTACTCTTCATTGTACCACAATTTGAGAAGAAAATTATGGAAAAAGAAAAAGCTTTTTTCCCTTTTTACGGGAAAACACGATTTTATTTATCTATCTCTATATTATATGATATAATGAATGTAAAAGTTCGATGACCCGGTCTTTTTCCAATACGACTCATTTAAAGGAGCCTTCCCTATGGACAAACCAGATATAACAACCCTCATTGATTCCCACTTCGAAGAAATGACAGACCTAGAGCAAGAAATCGCTCGTTATTTTTTGCAAACTGAGACAATCGAGGATGATTTATCTTCTCAGCAGGTCACTCAAAAATTACATATCTCTCAAGCTGCTCTGACCCGCTTTGCTAAAAAGTGTGGGTTTACTGGCTACCGAGAATTTATTTTCCAATACCAAGCAGATAATCAAGCTAGCCAACATCCCGACCACAGCCCCCTGACAAAACGAGTCCTCAGAAGCTACAGTAATATGCGAGAACAAACACAGGGCTTGATTGACGAGGCCCAACTAGAAAGAATTGCTCAGTTAATCGAAGATGCTGAGCGTGTCTACTTCTTCGGAACAGGGAGTTCTGGCCTCGTAGCTCGTGAAATGAAATTACGCTTCATGCGTCTAGGTGTGGTCTGCGAGGCTTTGACCGATCAAGACGGCTTTGCTTGGACAACCAGTATTATGGATGAGAATTGTCTAGTACTGGGTTTCTCACTTTCTGGCTCAACGCCTTCTATTTTAGACAGTCTATTAGATGCTAAGGAGATGGGGGCAAAAACTGTACTTTTTACAAGTGTTCCCAATAAAGATAGCCAGACCTATACAGAGACTGTTCTTGTAGCCACCCATAGTCAATCCTCCTACATCCAACGAATATCCGCTCAACTTCCTATGCTCTTCTTTATCGATTTAATTTATGCCTACTTTTTGGAAATCAATCGTGAAAGCAAGGAGAAAATCTTTAATAGCTATTGGGAAAATAAAAAACTCAACGGCTATCGTAGACAAAAACGCGTCAGAAAATCCTAGTTTGGCTTAGCCAAACTAGGATTTTTATTCATCACCAAACACACCTCTTCTAGATTATGAGTTAGTCGTATCTTGATTTAGTCTTAAATAATTTCATATAATCACTTTTTGAAGGGAGTAAATAAGCAAGTCTGACAGTATCCTCCACAATTGTATATAATACGATGTAATCCTTACTCAAGGTCAATCCTCGCGTTTGGTAGCGAGGGTCTAATTTCTTACCAAATTTTTCATCGGCATCAAATCCAGCTTGGGGGAAAATTTCTAGACGATTAATATCTTTTCTAATACTGGCTACTTTTCGTCTCGCAGCCTCTACAGAACCAATTTCCTCCGCTATATACTGATATATTTTGTCCAGACTATCAATCACTCTAGGAGAATACAAAATCCGATAT
The DNA here is from genome assembly GCF_026782895.1 of Streptococcus mitis. GTDB lineage: Bacteria > Bacillota > Bacilli > Lactobacillales > Streptococcaceae > Streptococcus > Streptococcus mitis_CB. The sequence goes on along the minus strand of NZ_JAKUXJ010000005.1, from coordinate 91,099 downwards.
TTTTTATAATCCATAGCGTGTCACGACATCCTCATCTGTCAAGTAATTTCCAGCCTCAATCTTGGCATAACTTTCTTGAACTTCTGCTTGTAATTGCCTAAATAAATACTCCTTCTCTAATTCCTCTTCACTTAGTAAATCTACTTCATTTGTTACGGCAACATTCTTTAAAAATAATCTAAGTGCTGATGAAAGAGAGAGATTTTTTTCTTTTAACACTTCCATGGCATCATTTACTAATTCTCTATTAGCTTGGAAGGTCACAACTTTACTTGAATTCGCTATAGCCATTTTATATAATTCCTTTATATATTTTATTTATTATCTCACAATTATAAAGAAAGTCAAGAGGATTTGATTAGAAAATCCTAGTTTGGCTAAGCCAAACTAGGATTGTTTTGTCTTGAAATGATAGTAGGCACCCAACATACCTGCTGTGTTTTGGTGATGGGCAAATTCTAATCGTGTTTTTTCTGCTAGGCTTGGTACCAAGGCATCTTTTAAGGCTGTGCGGATCTTCGGTTTGAGGATTGCCTCTTGCCCCATAATACCGCCACCGAGAATGACCACTTCTGGATTGGCCACATAGCAAATATTAGCCAGACCTTTTCCTAGATAGTCTACCATTCGGTCAATACCAGACATGCAGATTTTGTTACCTTCAGTGGCTTCCTTAAAGATACGTCGGCCATTCCACTGGTCAACTGGATCTCCATGACCTGCTGCTACATACTCCACCAAGGCTGTCGTAGAAGCCAAGTCTTGGAATGCTCCATCCTGCATATGCATATAACCAACTTCACAGGCCGAATTACTAAAACCATGGAAGACTTTCCCATCCATAATCAAGCAACCTCCGATACCGGTTCCAATGGTCAAGCAAAGGGTGACACTCGCTCCCTTGCCTGAACCAGATACTGCCTCAGCAAGACCTGCACAGTTGACATCATTTTCAATTTCACAAGGAATATTAAAGCTAGTCTCGATTTCCTTTTTGAACTGGGTTCCTGCGTAGTTAGGAATTTGAGGACCAGCATAGAAGATTTCACCCTTGTCCGGATCCACCATCCCAGCAGAAGAAATAGCAACACCTGCTACTGGGTCTTTTTCTAAATAACTAGCTACGATATCTTTGGTCTTTTGTAAGATATGAGGTCCACCCTTATGCGCCTCTGTTGGCATTTCATGCGATTCAACAAGTTGGCCTTCTTGGTCAATCAAACCATATTTGATGTTGGTTCCACCGATATCAATTGCAACGTAGTGTGTCATAAATACCTCCTTATGGATTAGAGGAAGCGCTCCTTGGTTTCACGAATCAAGGCTGCAGCTGCTTCTACAACTGGACGATCTTCTTCAGTCACTGGTGTCAATGGTGAACGAACAGAACCAATATTCAAGCCTTCATTAATCTTCAAAACTTCTTTGATGACACCGTACATATTTCCATGTGCAGCAGTGAGTTTTCCAATGATTGCATTGATAGCATACTGCAATTCACGCGCTGTTTCCAAGTCTTTATCCGCAATCAATTGATTGAGTTTCAAGAAGAGTTCTGGCATAGCACCATAAGTACCACCGATACCAGCTTTAGCTCCCATGAGGCGGCCACCTAGGAACTGCTCATCTGGACCATTAAAGACGATGTGGTCTTCGCCACCAAGGCTCACAAAAGTTTGGATATCTTGAACTGGCATAGAAGAGTTCTTAACACCGATAACACGTGGATTTTTCAACATTTCAGTGTAAAGACTTGGAGTCAAAGCAACACCTGCCAATTGAGGAATGTTGTAGATGACATAGTCTGTATTTGGAGCTGCAGAACTGATATCGTTCCAGTATTTAGCAACTGAGTATTCAGGCAAGCGGAAGTAAATCGGTGGAATCGTTGCAATAGCATCTACTCCTAAGCTTTCAGCATGACGAGCAAGTTCCATACTATCCTTAGTATTGTTGCAAGCAACGTGAGCAATGATGGTCAATTTACCTTTGGCTACCGCCATGACTTCTTCCAAAATTAACTTGCGATCTTCAACGCTTTGGTAGATACATTCACCAGAAGAACCATTGACATAAAGACCTTGAACACCTTTATCAATGAAGTATTGAACCAAGGCACGCGTACGCTCTGGACTTACTTCTCCTTGATCATCATAACATGCGTAGAAGGCTGGAATGACACCTTCATATTTTTTTAAATCTGACATAGATTTTCTCCTAAGATTTCTTTTTTCTGCTAAAAGCAGGATTTATTCTTTACGTTTTTAGTATACACCTTATGAAAAACGCTTTCAATATCTTGTGTACACTTAGATTTTAGTTTCGATATGAATTTTGAAATATTTATGGCTTGAAAGTAGTTTCATAGACAAGCCATCCTATTGGTATTTTGCGAAAATTTTCTCCATCAATCCAGTCTGGAGAAAGACCAAGAGCCCAAACCCAAAAAGCAGGAAGGCTGAGCCACCTAAAAGTAAACTGAAGGCGGACAGATAAAGAACCATCATAATGAGAAAGAGAATAGCTAACATGAGGAAGAACCAAGGAAAGTTAAAACTTGCCAAGATAAGTCCTTTTTGCAGCACTTCTTTCCAAGTTAAATCATAGCGCGCAGCGATGGGATAGCTAGCCAACATCACGATAGTGAGGAAGATAAGAACGCCTAGACAAATAGCTTTCACCATTTGGAAAGGCATAGCTGTCTGACCCCAGAAGAGATAGAGATCTAGAAGGCTTAATGAGACAATGCCCAACTCAAGCAGACCTAACTGAAGACCTAGTTTCAGATTTTCCTTGAAAGCTCTTAGATAGATTTTAAAGACAGGTACACGTCTGCTCTTCTTAATCTCAAACATAGTCTCGTAGAGGCTAATTTTAGCTACTCCAATCGTCACGATGGGCAAACAAGTGACGACAAAAAGAAGATTGGCTGTCACGATATCCAAGACCTTCTCACTAAAACGCATGAGAAAGTTGTCTGTATCAAATGCTGCCTTGATAAGGCTTACTCCTTTTTGTGCCATGTTTGCTCCTCCTGATTTTTTAATCAATCAAAATTTTAAAGAGATATTTGCGAACCTTCTCTTCCATACCTGCATAGCCATTCGGCTGGTGCGGTTCTCCTGGGAAGAAAATCGCAAAATTGTGATAACCCAACAAGAGTGGGTAGTGTTCATGACAATGAACAAAGCCAATGTCACTTGCTTCGTCGAATGCTACTGCCTCGTCTTTGATACGTGAACCGTAGCTCGAATATTCATGTCCTTCTACCAGCAAATGCAAATCTGCATAGTTCTTATGATGCTCAAATTGATCATTTTCAGCTTGATTGAGGACATTTTCCTGAACAACTAGAAAGACTTTATCTCCGTCAATCTCATACTTTCCTAATTCGAACGAATCTTTACGATGTTGGTAGAGATAGTCGATAGCCTTGTCTAAATTGGGATGAATTCCTTTGTAAAAGGTGATGTTTTTCAAATCGTCAAAAATCATACTCTTTCCTTCGTTTCTGATAGTTAACTAAAATGATAAATTAAGTTGATAAGTGTCTAACAAAATATCTAAGGTAAGCAAATACCCAACATTTTGTAGACACTTATAACCTCTATATTTCCATAGCATGTCAAGACCACTTCCGCAATCTTGACACACCAGTTTACTTTTCTTAACCTTTGACCGCTCCCATAGTAATACCCTGAGTGAAGGATTTTTGGAAGACTAGGAAGACTGTTACGATTGGAACTGCTGCAAGAGCGGCACCTGCCATGATCAAACCATAGTTGGTTGCCATTTCAGCTTGCATAGTTGCAACCCCGAGTGAGATGGTCAAGTTTTGACGTGAAGTCAACATAACCAACTGCATGAAGTAGTCGTTCCATGTATTGATGAAGGTAAAGATTGCAAGGGCTGCAAATCCTGGTTTCACAATTGGGAAGGCTACGCTCCAGAAAGTACGAATCTCACCACAACCGTCGATTTTAGCTGACTCAAGCAACTCTGTAGGGATATTCTCACTGAACTGTTTCATGAGGAAGACCCCGAATGGCCATCCAATCAAAGGCAAGATAACTGCCCAAAGAGTGTCATGGATTCCCATGAAGTTGACGATACGTACCAATGGTACAAGGACAACTTGTTTTGGAAGCGCCATAGCAGCGATAAAGATAGCAAATAGAATGCGTTGCCCATAGAAACGTTTTTTAGCCAATACATAACCTGCTAGAGATGAGGTCGCACAGACTAAGAACATAGTTACAAGTGAGATAAATACTGAGTTCCACATCCACTGCAAGGCAGGGTTTTGCACCATAAGTTGTTGGAAGTTTTCCATGGTTGGCATTTTAGGGAACCACTGTGGTGGAATAACGATTGTATCAGGTTGTGACTTGAAGGCACCTGTCAAAATCCAGTAGAACGGAAAGATGAACAGCACGGTCAACAAGAGCAAGATAATAGTTGAAATAACAGTGAAAGCTGTTAAAGGTTTCTTTTGTGTAGATTGCATAGCTGTCTCCTTTCTTTAATATTCTACGTCGTTTCCAAGTACTTTAAATTGAACAAAGCTTACGATAGCGATCATCACTGCCAAGAAGACGCCGATAGTGTTTGCATAGCCGTATTCTGTCAATTGGAAGGCTTTTTCGTAAAGGTAGTACATAAGTGTACTTGTTGAGTAGTTTGGACCACCAGATGTCAACAACTGAATCAAGGCGAAACACTGGAATGAGTTGATTGTTGTAATGATTGCGATATAAAGTGTTGTTGGAAGGAGGCTAGGCCATTTAATCTTCCAGAAAACTTGCAATTCAGTCGCACCGTCAACACGCGCTGCTTCCACCAATGAATTGTCAATATTCCCCATGGCAGCGATATAAAGGATAATCGGCTGACCAACAGATGTTGTCAAAAGGATAATCATAATCGCCATCAAAGCCCAGTTTTTATCTCCCAACCAAGAAATGTTTTGGCTGATGATGTGGCTTGACTTAAGGACGAAGTTTAGAATCCCTGATAGTGGGTCATAAATCCATTTCCAAACAACTGTTACGGCAACACTACCTGTTACAACAGGAAGGAAGAAGACGAAACGGTAGAAGGATCTGGCAATGGCATTTTGATGATAAGTCTGAGATGCTACAAAGAGTGAGAATAGAACAACAACTGGCACAGATCCAATAACCAGAATCACGGTATTGATCAAAGATTTCATAAAGACAGGGTCTTTAAACATGCGAATGTAGTTGTCCAAGCCCACAAACTCAAATTTAGTCATTGAGTAGTTAAAGAAACTTGTAATGAATCCCATAATCATAGGAGCCAATACAAAGATGACAAAGAAGAATAATACTGGTGCTAGGAAAGCGTAGGAAATCACTGTTTCCCGCATACGAATTTTATTGACTTTCACAGTCGGCACCTCTCTTTCACAAATAAAATATTTTGGATTTCTTGAACTGTTTTAAAATCAAAATGAAATTTTTTAAGATTCGCTTATGTAAGAACTTCATTTTAATTTCGTGACAGTTCCTTACATTTCAAACAAAATCCTCCCTTTTCTTACATAGACGTTGCACAGGGAAAAGGGAGGAGTCAATCTGATTTAGTGCTTATTGTTTTGTAGCTTTTTTAATTGTTTCGTTAGCTTTTTCAGTGAAGGCTTTCAAAGCATCCGCTGGTTTTTCGTCACCATTTGATACAGATTGCAACATTGGGAACCAAAGTGTTCTCATTTCAGCAAAACCATTGATAGTGTTGTAGTATGGTGAGTAGTATTTAGTCCAACCACTGATTGTTTCCATACGTTTGTCATCATAAAGTTTGCCAAATGAAGTACGAACTGGGAAGGCACCTGTACGAACAACGTCTTTTGGACCCCATTCTTTGTCATCTGCAATGAATTGAATGAATTTCTTAGATGCTGCAACTTTCTTGTCGTCTTTGTTGTTGAATACTGCAAATCCGTTTACAAGGTATTCAAGAGCTGGTTTACCTGAATCTGATGGGAATGGTACTTCTACCACTTCTACTTTACTTGCTTCCAAGAGTTTAGCTTGGATACCATTTTGAGATGGTGCCCAAAGGATTGTGTAAGATGTTTGACCGTTAGCAAAGTTTTGGATATCTGCTCCACCATCAAATTGTGAACCATTGTTCAACAAACCGTCTTTGATCCAGCCAGCTGCTTTTTCAAGACCTTTGACGAATTTAGGATCATCAGTTGTATATTTTGTGACATCTTTATCTGTTACAGAACCGCCGTAAAGGTTTGAGATGAAGGCACGTGTTCCTTGGTCTCCCCCTTGACCAGAACTGAACAATGAACCTGGTGTGTAGCCTTTATCTTTAAGCGCTTTCAAAACTTTTTCAAAATCATCAGTAGTCCAACCTTCTTTTACAAGGTTTGCAACTCCAGCATCTTCCAACATTTTCTTGTTCATGGCCATGTAGAATGGTGCAGAACTGATTGGATACATGTAAGCTTTGTCTCCAGCTTTACTTGCTTGTACAATGTTTTCATTGTTAACATCTTTGACGAATTCGTCTGTGAAGAGGTCGTTCAATTCAGCCAATTTACCGTTTTTACCATATTGGATGATACGTCCTGGTGCATCAAAGAGTACGTCTGGAGCTGTTCCTGCTTCGATAGCTGTTGTGATTTTTTCAGGACCTGACTTGAAGTCGATGGTTTCCAATTTCACTTTTACATCTGGATTTGCTTTTTCAAAAGCTTCGATGATTGATTTTTCATATGTTCCAACACCGTCACCAGTTTTTTCTTGTGTGAAGACTGGGAATGCCCACCAAGTGATTTCTGTTTTTCCGCTGTCGCTACCAGATTTTGCAGCATCTTTACTTCCGCCAGAATTACCACATGCAGCAAGGCCAAGAACCGCAGCACCCGCAAGTACTGTACAAGCTAGTTTTCTAAATTTCATTTGTATTCTCCTAATTGATAAGCGTATCCATATTGGATAATGAGTAATATTGTATTTGTATACGTTTTCATTTTATCTGACGCATCCACCACTCTCCTCTATTTTTAGATTGTGTTATTTTAGACCAGCAACGAAGCGTTCTGTAATCTCTTTTGGTCTAGTAATAGCGCCACCGACAACAATACCTCGCACTCCATATCCAAGGATTTGTTTGGCTTGTTCTGGTGTATGAATTTTTCCTTCTGCAATGACATCCACTCCGGCATCACAGAGTTTTTTAATTAATTCAAAATCGGGACCATCCACTTTTGTACTGTAAGATGTGTATCCTGATAAGGTTGTTCCGACAAAGTCAATTCCTGCTTCAACAGCTGCCAATCCTTCCTCGAAAGTACTTGTATCAGCCATCAAGAGCTGGTTAGGATATTTTTCCTTAACCTGACGAATAAACTCTTGAATCTCCAAACCATCATAGCGTTCACGCTTGGTACAATCCAGAGCAATTACCTCGATGTCCAGTTCTGCCAATTCATCAACTTCTTTCATAGTAGCTGTGATGAAGGGTTCTTGTGGTGGATAATCTCGTTTGATTATCCCAATGATTGGAAGGTTGGTAACCTCCTTGATTTCCTTGATATCACGAACACTGTTTGCTCGGATACCGACTGCTCCACCTTGCTCAGCCGCTTTGACCAGCAAGGGAATGACTCCTCCCGCTTCTGCATAAAGCGGTTCGTGAGGAAGGGCCTGACAAGAAACGATGATTCCATCTTTGATTTGTGCAATCAAGGCTTCTTTAGTAATCTGTGGCATCCTCTTTCCTCCTTTTCTTTGTTCTTATGAGTTCATTATATATTAGTTTTAAAGCGCTTTCAATACTTTGTGGTAGAATAGATTTCAGTTTCAAAAGTTATTTATTTCAAACAGGCCTGTTGAAAGTACTTTCAGCAGGCCTGTTTGAATTTTTTAGGAGAATACCAAAATTTATTTTACAATTTCTGACAATTTTACTTTACGATCTTCAAACATAGATTGGGTACAAGCATCTGCAGTAGCAATTGCTTCGAGAGCAGCTTCACCTGTCAACAATTTTGCAAATTCTTCTGATACTGGAGCTCCTTGCATAATCTCATGCAGATAGCGCATTTCTTTATCAATGACAGATGATAACCATAATGGAGTACGTTTACCTGGTTTACCATAAGCAATTGCTCCATCCATCTCTGTACTATGATAGATACGAGTACGGTCATCATCTTCTTCTTGCGATTCATGAATCAAGAAATAACTTTCTTGTCCGTCTAGCTTAAGAGTTCCTTTACAGTTGAATAAGTCTAAACGGATGGCACCTTTCGTTCCTTGAATCAAGACATAATGCTCACCCCAACGATAAGCTGAACCCCATTCTAACAAGGCAAAACGTTTATTAGAAAATTCCATATTTACAAAAATCATATCATCTTCGTCACCGAAATTTTCACCTTCATGGGCTACATTTCCACCTGTCATGGTTACAGTTTCAGGCATTCCCCCCATAAGGAATTGCACGCAATCCAATTCATGAATATGGTGATACAAGTGACCACCTGATTTTTCACGAATTTTTTTCCATGATACTGACGGTTGTTGTTCTTCCCAACCATTACGAGCTGTGTGACAATATAGAACGTCTCCTATAACTCCTTGATTAATTAGTTCTTTTGCATGATGGACACCATTGAAGAAGTTCATAATATGTCCTGCCATAAAGGTTACATTGTTTTCTTTACATGCATCTACCATCTCGCGACAATCTTGATAAGAAAGCGCAATTGGTTTTTCACAGAAAACATTTTTACCATGTTGTGCGGCCTTAATAACTGGTTCTTTATGAAGATTATTTGGAGTTGCGACAATAACACAATCTACTTCATCGCTAGAAACCAACTCATCTAAGGAGCTTGCTACTTTTGCTCCTAATTCTTCTGCAATTGCTTCTGCATTATCTGGATCATAGAGAAGAGTAATCTCTGCTCCATCATTCTTTTGCATATAACGAGCTAACTCAGCCCCAAAATATCCTGTTCCAACAACACCATATTTAACCATGTTTTTCTCCTTTATTATTGAATAAACTTTCTAATTTTAACTTATTTTACAGATCCTTCTGACAATCCACTTGCAATCTTATTTTGGATAATTGAGAAGAAAATGATTGATGGAAGAACTACAATAACAGATGCAGCCATCATATCTCCCCAGTCTAAAATTTCTGAACCGTTAAGTGATCGAAGGGCTACTGCTACTGTCATCTTTCCTGTATTGTTAATCAAAATCAAAGCATACAGGAATTCATTCCAAGCATTGATAAATGTATAAATAGCTGTTGCTACAATACCTGGTGCTACAATCGGTAGTACAACTTTATAAAAAGTAACAAATTTATTTGCACCATCAATTCTAGCTGCTTCTTCAATTCCAATTGGAACTGTTTGGAAAAATCCAACTAAGAGCCAAACTGCATATGGAACACTAAAAGATAGATAAACCATCATCAAGCCAAATAAACTATTTGTTAATCCAACTTTAGCAATGGCAATTGAATAGGGAATTGCTAACAAAATTGGTGGGAAAATGTAGGTAATGACGAGTAGTCTCGACATGATTGCTCCCAATTTAGGGAAGAATCGAACAATTCCATAGGCTGCCATAGCAGAAATAATAATCGCAATAACGGTTGTAGCTAAGGCAATGATTAAACTGTTTCGAATGTTATCAATAAAGTGCAAATCGTTGATAACATGAGTGAAATAATCTAATGTAAATTGTTCAGGCCAAAATCGTGTTGGATACTGAGTTAATTCCCCTTTACCTTTGACAGAAGATATGATAATCCATACCAGTGGGAAAATTGCAACGATGGTCGCACCAATCAAGAGTACATGTGAGAGAATATCTAAATAAATACCGGATTTCTTCTTCATTATTTTCTACCCTCCTTTTCCCACTTACTGATGATAGCAAAGTAGATAAAGCAAATTGCCACCAAGAAGATAAAGAGCAATACTGTAACTGCTGAAGCACGACCCAACAATTTAGTTCCCCAACCTAGGTTGTAGGCAAAAATTGGAAGCGTCGTTGTAGCATTGGCTGGTCCACCACCTGTAATTAGGTAGATAATGTCAAAGTTATTAAAGATCCATACAGTTCTCAAAACAACTAGAAGCCCTACAACCACTTTAATATGTGGAAAGACGATAAATTTGAACACTTGCCAACTTGAAGCACCATCTATCTTAGCAGCCTCAAATTGTTCTTCTGGTACTGTTTGCAAAGCTGAAAGCACATTAACCATAATCATCGGCGCTCCAAACCAAATGTTGATAAACACCAAACATAGGAATGCCCATGTACTATCTGTCAAAAATGCAGGCGTATGTTCCATTAAACCTAATTTTACGATTAGATTAGGTAAGTAGCCATAAACCCCGTTTAGAATCCACTGCCAAGAAAAGGCAATAACGATGGTAGGAAATGCCCAAGGAACAATCAATAAGGTCCTATATAATTTCTTGAAGTGGCGTACTCTGTGAAGAGCTAAAGCCAATACAAACCCTACTAAAACTTGACCAACTAATGAGAAAACGGTCCACTTAATTGAATTAAAGAACGCATTAAAGAAGTTGGGATCTGATAGCACAGCTTTATAGTTAGCTAAACCAACAAATTTATAATTAGGCATAATCAAATGCTTATTGGTAAAGCTATAAAAAATACTCGAGAAAAACGGATAAACAAAGAGTAATCCTACGATAATCATAGCTGGCAAAACAAATATCCAGCGAGTTAAATTACGTTCTTTAACCATTCTCCTTCTCCCTTCTTTTACAAGATTGGGCTAGGGCTTTTCAGCTCACTAGCCCACCTATTTTCTAGTCTTTTACATCTACTGAGCAGCCTCAAATAAATCGTTTAATTGTTTTTCTGCTTCTTTTGCTGCTTTCATAGGATCTGTTCCATTTGAAATGATATCTTGGAACATTTGTTCAATAATGTGTTGGTTAGTCAACATACCAGCTTGTACACTTGGTCCATTTTCATAACCAATAGCAGTACCTTTTTTAACAGCTTCAGTAATCACTTCTTCAGCATGTTTAAATTTCTTACGAGTTTCATTTTCTTTATAGGCTGCAGAATCGCTAATTCCCTTAATAGTTGGCAACATACCTACTGGAGTTGAATCAAGGAATTTAATGTAGTCTTCTTCATTATAAAGTGATTCCAAGAATGCTTTAGCAACTTCTGGGTGTTTTGAATTTTTCCAAACAACCATTGGAATGTTTGAGGTTTCAATTCCTTGGTCCTTATCAGATTCTTTGATTTTTGGAATAGGATAAGCATCAATCGAATCAATCAATTGAGGACTGTTGGCATTAATCCCTCCAATATGGAAGCCAGAGTTAAAGTCAAATGCTGTTTTTCCTTGGTAGAACAAGGTAGCTTGTTGAAGGACATTAAAGTTCAAAGAATCTTGAGGTGAGATTTCTTTATACATTTTAACCCAGTATTTAATACCATCTTGAGCAAGTTGGCTTGTCAAATCTGCTTTAAGATCTTTTGTCAAGAGACTTCCACCACCACTACGAACATAGAAGTTCAAGAAACGTGTTGCCATTAAGTCATTTGTTCCGAACGGAACAGACAAGCCATAAACTCCAGCTTCTTTCAATTTTTTAGAAGCTTCATAGAGTTGATCCCAAGTTTTAGGAACCTCAATATTATGTTCTTTTAACAAATCTGTTCTAACCCACATAACTTGTGCATGTGAATAAAGAGGAACAGAGTAGTAATCATTTCCGATTTTTGCTTCATTTAAGGCAGTTTCGTTAAATTTATCCTGTCCAATACGCTTGATAGAATCGTTTAGCGGAACCAAAGCATCTGAGTTTACCATTTCCATTACTTGGTTAGGAAGGGCTGTACTGATATCTGGCACATTTCCATTTGCTAAACCTGTAGTCCATTTAGTATAGAAGTCATTCCAAGAAAATGTTTCAATCTTGATTTTCGTTTTTGGATGTTTTTGCATGAAAGCATCTGCTGATTTTTGAATACTTTCTAAACGTGGTCCTTGAGTAAAGGAGTGCCACATCGTAATCTCACCAGATAATTCTGTCGGTGGTTCAGTGTCAGCTGTATTTTCTTTCTTTCCTGAGCAAGCCACCAAGGCAACGGCTGCTAAAGCAACTCCAGCTAGACATAAAAACTTTCTCATTTTTTTCATTGTTCTTCCCTTTCTACATTAAGAAATCGCAACTTTAAAGACAACTTTTTTCACAGGTTCATCATTTATACGAACCTTCGGTTGATGTAAATCTTCTGGAAAAGTGATGAGGCATTCGCCAGCTCTCAAATGAACTAACTGTTCCACTTTCCCTGTGTATAATTCAATATCTTTCTCTTCATCATATTTTTGGGTAACGCTTACATTTTCTGGCGACGTAACAGCCATGGCTTCTTCGTTTTCCAAAACTAAATGAATATCCAAATATTTTTGGTGAGTTTCAAAGAAAGCACCTGCTTGACCATCTGCTAAATATGTAAAGCAATTTCCAAACAATCGATCACCATCGATATCAATCGAACCTTCTGTTAAATTTTCCAGTCCTGTTTTTTCTAGAAAATCTATTAATGTTGCAAAATGTGGATTTACTTTCACATAAGTTCCTAAACGACTGATTTTAGTAATAATCATACCGTATCCTCCTTTCTACATCTAGTTTCACCAATAACTTTTTAAGAGAGAAATACTCTACATTTCATTCTCTAAATTAGTTTTGTTAGCGTTTTCAATTAGAGTATACTTTTTTTTTTTAGCATTTCAACTCTTTTTCTAATTTGGAATTTAGTTTTAAATCTTTTTAACTATAGCAACCATATTAAAAGTACTTTCAAAAATAAGTAGGTTTCTTGCAAAACTTGTTTCGAGTGTACAAATTAAGAAACAGAAAAAGAAGAAAGTGGAAAAACTCAACTTCAGGAGAAAATGAAGTAAATCTTCCCACAATAAAACGCATAGTATCAAGGTTGTTCAATACCTGATACTATGCGTATTTGTGATTTTTAAGATTTTGTTCCTAGAGTCAACCCCTTATTTTAGATATTTAAAAGGAATCGCACTGCCACAGAGCCAGTTGTAGACTTGGTCATTGACAAAAACATTCATGGCCTCGTGGGCATATTCAGGCATGAGGCGATAGGCCTTATCGCAGGTCAGACGATTATAAATCGCAAACTGGGTAATAGGGTAGCAAACATCGTCGTCCAAGCCCGTAATCATCTTAACCTCACCTTGGATACGATGAGCGAGATTTTTCACATCAATATAGGAAAGAGTTGCCATGATTTCCTCCTCTGTTTCATGAAAGGGATCGTGGAACTTGAAATAACGGAAAAGTTCGTCGTAAGCCTCACTGGTATTGCCAATCTCAAGCACTCGTCTAAAGTCTGACAAGAAAGGATAGATGGCAACTGTTTTCTGAATTCGAGGATTGAGAGCTGCTGCAACTAGGGCTAAAGCCCCTCCTTGCGAGGCACCATAGCTAGAAAGACACTCCTCATCAACCTCAGGTAGACTAGCAACAATTTCGACCAACTGGTAAATATCCAGATAAACATCCTTATAAAAGAGGTGATCCCGACCTTCCACAGCCCCACGGATGATATGTCCTTTAACTGTATTTCCTAGAGGAGAACGCAAACCGTCTTGCGAATAACCTGACTGCCCCCGCACATCCATGGAAACAACACCATAACCAGCCACAGTATAGGCCAGCATGTCAGCCCAGTCCCAGCCACGTCCCATATAACCATGGAAATGGAAGATTATCGGAACCTTCTCCTCACTCTTTGGAAGAACGACGCGTGCATAAACCTTGCCTTCATTGGTTCCTTCAAACGTTAACTCATAGCACTTAACTTGGGGAATGTGGAAATTTCTTTCCTCCAACTGGTAGACTGGAAGAGTTGAAACTTTTTTCACTTCCTCATCCCAGAAAGCATCAAAGTCTTCTGGAACCTCATCCCGTCCTTTATAAGTCTTGATTTCTTCTAACAAAACTGGATTTTTCATAACATGCTCCTTTTATTTTGTAATCGCTATCACAACTGTAGCATATCTAGAAAAGCATTGCAAGAAAGAAGGGTAAATAGAAAGTGAATTTAGCTTTCCTTTCTTCAAACCTACTGACAGAAAGTATAATCAATTGAATCTAGAATAGTACCAATTAACTTCTAAAGTATTTTTAGAAATTAATGTGAATGTCCCAGTTGATTTGTCTACAGCTTATCTCGATATACTATAGTTTCAATGGCGATTGGACAGAGAATCATTTATCAGAAAGCGAGGTAACATCATGAAAGCAATCGGTACGCAAATGTTACAGACAGAACGTTTGATTTTGAGAAGATTTGTGGAGAGTGATGCAGAAGCTATGTTTCAAAATTGGGCTTCGTCTGCTGAGAATCTAACCTACGTCACCTGGGATCCGCATCCTGATGTCGAGCTGACTCGAAATTCGATTTGAAATTGGGTTGCTTTCTATGCTAATCCTAACTATTACAAATGGGACATTTGCCTCAAAGAAAACCCAGAACAAGTGATAGGAGATATCAGCATCGTTGAAATGCACGAGGAAGATTTAAGTTGTGAAATTGGCTATGTTTTAGGAAAAACTATTGGGGGCGTGGTCTTATGACAGAGGCCTTAAAAGCTGTGTTGGACTTTTGTTTTACTCAAGCAGGATTTCAAAAAGTCAAAGATCGATATGCCAGTCTCAACCTAGCTTCAGGCCGTGTGATGGAGAAGGCAGGGATGTCCTATCTAAAGACTGTTGCAAATGGGGTGGAGAGAAAAGGTCATGTTGCGGATCTCATTTATTATCAGATAAGCGGGGAATACAGATAAGCTTAACATTTATTGCTTATCCTCTGTTCTTATTTTTTATTTACTATTTCATTTATCCTCTCTTTTCCGAATAAATAAGTAAGTAGTGGCAGAGAATCTAGTAAACCTAGATTTAAAAATGTGCTATAATGAAAGGAGAGGAAGAATGATTCTCAGACATCCGGGCATCAGCCCGACCAATGACTTGGTTGCTAAGAAGATTTTTAGCAATCCGGAAATCACTTGTCAATTTATTCGCGATATGCTGGATTTACCAGCCAAAAATGTAACCATTTTGGAGGGGAGTAATATTCATGTCTTACCTTCCCTTCCGTACTCGGCGCAGGATTTCTATACCAGTATAGATGTCTTGGCGGAGTTGGATAATGGAACTCAAGTAATCATTGAGATTCAGGTGCATCATCAGAATTTTTTCATCAATCGCCTGTGGGCTTACTTATGCAGTCAGGTCAATCAAAATCTTGAAAAAATTCGCCAACGTGAAGGTGATACACACCAGAGCTACAAACACATCGCACCAGTATATGCTATCGCAATTGTGGATAGCAATTATTTCCAAGATGATTTAGCTTTTCATAGCTTTAGCATGCGAGAGGACACGACAGGTGAGGTATTAACTATCACAAATAATGGACAAGAAAACCATCTGGTTAAGATGGCGTTCTTGGAACTTAAAAAATACAGAGAAACCAGCAAAGATAGCATTCGCAAACCATGGCTAGAGTTTTTTGGGAACAAACCCTTTACCCAGCAACCCGAGCGAGCTATTAGCCAGGCAGACCAACTGCTAGACTATAAGAGCTGGTCCGAGGAGGACAGGAAAATGTTTAGTCAACTACGTATGAGAGAAGAACAAGCCTTGTTAGCACAGGACTATGCCTTGGAAACTGCTAGAGCAGAGGGAGTTGAACAAGGCCGAGCAGAGGGAGTTGAACAAGGTCTAGAGCGTGGGAAAATCTTTACCTTTCTAGATTTAGTACGCCAACATGTTTTAACTTCCGAATTTGCGAGTGAGCAATTGGGCATGACCGTCGCTGAGTTTGAGGCCTTGTTGTAAGACCAGCACTAATGGTCAGAAAAACCATCTGGTTAAGATGGCGTTCTTGGAACTTAAAAAATACAGAGAAACCAGCAAAGATAGCATTCGCAAGCCATGGTTGGAGTTTTTTGGGAACAAACCCTTTACCCAAGCACCCGAGCGAGCCATCAGTCAGGCAGACCAACTGCTAGACTACAAGAGCTGGTCTGAGGAGGATAGGAAAATGTTTAGTCAACTACGTATGCGAGAAGAACAAGCATTGTTAGCACAGGACTATGCTTTGGAAACTGCTAGAGCAGAGGGAGTTGAACAAGGTCTAGAGCGTGGGAAAATCTTTACCTTTCTAGATTTAGTACGCCAACATGTTTTAACTTCCGAATTTGCGAGTGAGCAATTGGGCATGACCGTCGCTGAGTTTGAGGCATTGTTGTAAGACCAGCACTAACGGTCAGAAAATCATCTGGTCAAGATGGAGTTCTTGGAATTAAAAAAATACAGAGAAACCATCAAAGACGAGGTTCGTAAACCGTGGTTGGAGTTTTTATAAATCAGTAAATCAATGACAGATTTTTCCGTGATAGATGGAAGAATCTTTTTTAGTTATGCTAGATGTGGGCTCTGAAACAGTAAGATATAGTGTATTGAAATAAGATATGAACAAAGAAATTAGGAAAGTCAAATTAATTTCTAGAAATGTTTTAGAATCTGTAGTGTACTATTTTAGATTCAATAAATTGTAGTTTTAAAAACGAAAAAAGTGCATTTCACTCTTTCTTCTTCTGCTTAATCTTATTTTGTCGCTTCTTTCTTTTGGAAAGTAGTTTGGTAATTTACTTTAATCGTTACTGTCATGTGAGAGTCCTCGTTTCTTTTTGATGACTCTAGTATAAGGGGCAAACCTGAAAGCTAGCTTAAGTTTTCCTTAGAGAAAGCTTAATCTAAATGTTCTTTCTTTTCCAGATGAAGGGCAATCATGCGCCATTCCGGATCCTCTTGCCAGCCTTCTATAGAACTAATGTAGCTAGCCACTTTTCTGGCTTCTTCTAAAATCGGAAAATCTTCGATAATATCAGCCACTTGAAACTCTGGGAGCCCTGACTGTCTGGTTCCAAAAATTTCACCTGAACCACGCATTTTCAAATCTTCCTCCGCAAGGACAAATCCATTGGTGGTTTCTGTCATAATGCGCATGCGGTCTTTCCCAGAATCAGTCTTGGGATTAGCAACGAGAACAGCATAGGACTGCTTGTCTCCCCGACCGACACGACCCCTGAGCTGGTGAAGCTGGCTGAGACCGAAGCGATCGGCATCCATGATAATCATGACGGTCGCATTGGGAACATTGACCCCGACCTCGATAACCGTTGTCGAAACCAAAATATCCGTCTTTCTCTCTTTGAACTCCTGCATAATCTGGTCTTTTTCGTCACCCTTCATCTTACCATGTAGCAGAGCAACCTCAGCCTTGCCAGCAAAATGAGCTGTCAGCTCCTCAGACAATGCAATGGCATTTTTCAAATCCAGAGCTTCAGATTCTTCAATCAAAGGAGAGATAACATAGGCTTGAGAACCTTTTTGGATTTCTCCCTCTAACCAGGTCAAGACCTGAGGCAGCTGCTCATGCTTAATCCAACGCGTCACAATAGGCTTCCGCCCTGCTGGCATCTGGTCGATAATCGAAACATCCATATCCCCAAAGGCTGTTATGGCCAGCGTCCGTGGAATAGGAGTCGCCGTCATCATGAGAACATCAGGATTGTCGCCTTTCTCCCGTAAAATACGCCTTTGCCCCACACCAAAACGGTGCTGCTCATCGATGATAATCAAACCAAGACGAGCATAATCCACCCCATCTTGTATCAGAGCATGGGTTCCAATAATCAAATCAGCCTCACCCTTGGCAATGGTCTCCAAGACTTCTCTTTTTTCTGCAGCTTTTAAGGAACCTGTCAAGAGAGCCAGTTTCAAGTCCGGAAAAAGACCCTTCAAACTCTCAAAATGCTGCTCTGCGAGAATCTCTGTTGGCACCATGAGAGCAGCTTGATAACCAGCTGTCACCGCTGCAAACATGGCCAAGCCAGCGACCACCGTTTTTCCGCTCCCCACATCCCCTTGCAGGAGACGATTCATGTGGCGGTCAGACTTCATATCAGTTAAAATTTCCTGCAAACTCTTTTCCTGAGCTGAAGTCAGGGCAAATGGTAGATTTTCTTTAACAGCCGTTACTTTTTTCTGAGACCACTCCAGAACCAGACCGCTTCCCTGAACTCTGTTTTCAGACTTGAGCGTCTGCAATTGCATTTGGAAATAAAAGAGTTCCTCAAACTTGATACGGCGAAGGGCCTGCTTATATTCTGCCAAATCCTTAGGAAAATGCATGGCGCGAACTGCCTGACAACGGGACATGAGTTTGTATTTGTCCAGCAAAGACTGGGGCAGATTTTCCTCAATCAAGAGGTCCAACCCCTGATCAAAGGCCGTCTTGATAACCTTGACCAGACTGGCCTGACTGATTCCCTGAGCCAGACGATAGACAGGTTGGAGGTCATCTTCCACCTGAGCCAGAACCTTCATCCCAGTCAAACTAGCCTTAGCACGATCCCATTTTCCAAAAACAGCAAGGGTTGCTCCCAACTCTATCTTATCAGCCAGATAGGGCTGGTTAAAGAAATTCACCGCAAAAACGACTTCTCCCTGTTTGAGGCTAAAACGCAGGCGATTGCGCTTGAAACCATAATACTGGACACTAGCAGGAGTCACGACTTGACCAGATAGGACTGCCTTCTCCCCGTCCTCTAGTTCCAATACTTGCTTGGTCTTGAAGTCTTCATAACGGAAAGGAAAGTAGAGCAAGAGGTCTTGCAAATTTTCAATTCCTAGTTTGGCGTATTTTTCTGCTGACTTTGGTCCCACACCAGGTAAGACATGCAAGGGTTGATGTAGATTCATGCTCCACTCCTTTCTTTTTAATAATATTCTCTCGGAATGCGGTCGCTGAGAAGACAAACCACTTCATAGTTAATAGTTCCACGGTAGGTCGCTACCTGAGTAGCTGTGATCTCCTTGCCCCCGTTGGAACCAATCAAGGTTACCTTTGTTCCTAAGGGATAAAGCTTAGGTAGACGAATAGTGATTTGGTCCATCGAAACCCTGCCGACGATTGGGCAAGCTTGGCCATCTACCAAGACAGTGAAATTCTGCATATCTCGTGTCCAACCATCCGCATAGCCGATTGGCACCGTCGCGATGACTTGCTCGCTATCCGCTTGATAAGTTGCTCCATAGCCCATGCAAGCTCCAGCTGAAACTGTCTTGACATGAACCAAGGCAGATTCCAAGGTCAAGGCTGGTTTCAAGTCATAGGGTAAGTCCAAAACCTCTCCGCTAGGATTAAGACCATACATGGCATCTCCCATACGAATCGCGTTAAAAATAGTTTCTGCATGCCAAAGAGTCGTTGCCGAATTGCTGGCATGTATCAGCTCTGGAAGACCTTTCATACTAGCCAAAATAGTTTTAAACCGTTCTAACTGGGCATTAAAGTAGTCATCTGATTCCTCATCTGCAGTAGCAAAGTGGGTAAAAATCCCTTCAATACGAGCACCATGTTGTTGGAGCAAGTCTTGAGCCTGCTCAGCTTCACTAGCCTCTCGAAAACCAATCCGTCCCATTCCTGAATCAATCTTGAGGTGAACTGTCAATCCAGTTAGGTCCGCTTCCTTATCTAAGAGTGCTTTAATCCACTCCAGTCCAGCCACAGTCAAGGTGATGTCGTATTCTTTAGCTAAATCAACAGCCTCTATCTCAGAAACTCCTAAAATGAGGATTTTCTTGCTGAGTCCAGCCTGTCTGAGTTCAAGAGCTTCATCGATATTGGAAACGCAAAAACCATCAACATCATCTTGAATAGCCTTGGCAACGGAAACAGCCCCATGCCCATAAGCATTGGCTTTGACCACTGCCCACTTGATCGTTCCTTCAGGGATATGGGCCCCCATTTGCTGAATATTTTGTCGAATAGCTCCCAGATGAATCAGAGCCTTGGTTGGTCTATGTGGACTAGATTTCATGATTTTCCTCCAAAATGACACTGGCTGTCACAAACTGATCTGTATGGCTGATAGACAGCCAAACCTTTCCTGAAAACGGTGCCTGACTAAAATAAGGCGCTCCGCGTTCATTGTTCAAGACTTCCAAATCCTGAAAACCGAGCTTTCCAATACCAGTTCCCATAGCCTTGGAAAAGGCTTCTTTAGCCGACCAGCGACCAGCCAAATATTCGATTTGCCTGCGCCCTTTAAGACTGGTAAACCGTTCCATTTCCTTAGCGGTCAGCACGCGCTTAGCAAAGCCTTCATGTCGTGTAACTGCGCTTTCTATCGAAGCCAATTCTTCGATGTCAATTCCGTGTCCAACTATCATTCTCATCAAAAGGAGTTGAGATCCCCCAACTCCATCCTTTTCACTTATTTTGTCAAGGTAGCATAAATCTCTTCTACCAAGGCCTCTGTATTTTCCCAACCTAGACAAGGATCGGTAATGGAGCAACCAAAGACCTCTGGTTGGTTTTGACGACCATCTGCTAGATAAGATTCAATCATAAAGCCTCGAACTATCTTTTTAATCTTCTCATTCCAGTCACGATTTTGCAAGGTCTGGCGAACAATTCGAATCTGCTCCATATATTGCTTGCCTGAATTATCATGGTTGGTATCAATGAGAATAAAGGGATTTTCAAGTCCCATGGCTTCATAGCGTTCAATGGCATTTAGCAAGGTCTCATAGTAAAAGTTAGGCTCATTTTTCCCATATTCATTGACTGCGCCACGAAGAATAACGTGAGCCAAGGGATTTCCTGAAGTTTCAACTTCTTGGCCATGGAAAAGGAAGGTCTGTTTGTTTTGAGCAGCATAGATACCGTTAAACATGACCCCAAGATTTCCTGAGGTTGGATTTTTCATCCCCACTGGTGCATCAATTCCTGAAGCCACAAAGCGGTGCTCTTGGTCTTCCACAGAACGAGCCCCCACAGCATGGTAGCTGACCAAATCATCTACCAGGACCAGATTTGACGGATAAAGCATCTCATCTGCTGTTGTCAAACCAGTCTCTGTAATCACGCGGTAGTGCAATTGGCGCACAGCTTGCAAGCCGTTGATTAGACTTGGAGCCTTAGAAGTATCCGGCTGGTGAACTAAACCTTTATATCCATCCCCGTTGGTGCGAGGTTTAGCAGTATAGACACGCATAACCATGAAAATCTTGTCCGCCACCTTCTTTTGCAAGGCGGATAAACGGCGAGCATATTCCAAGACAGCCTCCTCATTGTCAGAAGAGCAAGGACCAATCACCAAAAGGATACGGTCATCTTCTCCTGAAATAATGTCTGCCAATTCTCTGTCACGACGCTCCTTTAATCGCAAGGCTTCCACAGACAATTGAGTTTCTGCCTTGATTGCTTCAATATCGATTTCTTGACCTTTTTCAATAAATGCCATCTTATTCTCCTAACGTTTGGTAGATTTCTCTGACGAGGACTTCCGTATTCTCCCAGCCAAGGCAAGGGTCTGTGATAGACTTGCCAAATACTTCCGGTTCGTTTTGACGGCCGTCTTCTAGATAAGACTCAATCATAAAGCCACGAACGTACTGCTTGATTTTTTCATTCCAATCACGGTTAATCAAGGTCTGGCGGACAATTCGAATCTGGTCCATATATTGCTTACCAGAGTTGTCATGATTGGTATCCACAATGATAAAAGGATTTTCCAAGCCCATCTTCTCATACTGAGCAATAGTATCCATCAAATTATCATAGTAGTAGTTAGGAATATTCTTACCATACTCATTGATTGCTCCACGAAGAATAGCGTGCGAAAGCGGGTTCCCAGTTGTTTCCACTTCTTTTCCTAGGAAAAGGAAACTTTGTTTGTTTTGAGCAGCATAAATCCCATTAAACATAACATTGAGATTTCCAGATGTTGGATTTTTAAACCCAGTCGCGAAATCTGCTCCACTTGCCACAAAGCGGTGTTGCTGGTCTTCAACTGAACGGGCACCAACCGCCATGTAAGAAATCAAATCATCCACAAGCGGTAGATTTTCAGGATAAAGCATTTCATCAGCCGTTGTCATTCCTGTTTCTGTGATAACACGATAATGAAGATGGCGAACGGCTTTGATTCCATTGATAAGACTAGGCGCTTCTGTCGCATTAGGCTGGTGAATCAAGCCCTTATAGCCATCTCCGTTGGTACGGGGTTTAGCAGTATAAACACGCATAACCATAAAGATACGGTCTGCCACTTCTTCTTGCAAAGCTGCCAAACGCTTAGCGTATTCAAGAACAGCTTCTTCATTGTCAGATGAGCATGGCCCGATTACCAAGAGAATCCGCTGGTCTTCTCCACGTATAATGGCTTCTAGCTCTTGATCGCGCTGTGATTTTCTCTCCAAAGCTTGACCTTCTAATTTTGATAAGGCACGAACTTCTTCAATATTAATTTTAGGACTTTTTGCTGTAAATACCATAACTCATCTCCTTATAAATCAAACGGATACCAAGTAAAAATTTACTTTTCACAAGGTATCCGCCTCTAAACTATCTCATTTTATTGTCTTTTACCGTGACAGTTTTTAAACTTCTTACCAGAACCACATGGGCAAAGTTCATTACGTCCAATCTGGCTCAAATCCAAATCTTCTGGTATATTTGCTTGGTGGGCAGCGATATTACGAGTCGCTGTTGTACTGATATGGTGTTCTGCTTGTGGTCTTTCTTGTTCATGAATTTGTGCTTTCATCATCAAGCGTGTCACATCAAACTCAATCGAACCAATCATGTCATTAAACATACGGAAACCTTCTGCCTGATACTCAACAACAGGGTTGTTCTGAGCATAGCCACGAAGTCCAACCGCATTACGCAATTGATCGAGGGCATCGATATGATCTGTCCACTTGTTATCTACCACTCGTAGAATCAAGACTTTTTGGAATTCTTTAACTGCTTCTTCATCGCGTAGTTTTGAAACCTGACTATCGTAAACCTTCAAGGCACGTTGGAAGAGTTCTTCCTTAATAGCCTTATCAGACAAACCTGACAAGTCTTCGATTGAAATAGAATCTTCTGGAAGCAAGTTGTACTTAGCAAAGTTCAAAATTGCCTCTAGTTTTTCATCTTGTTTGGCACGCGCATGACCATCAACGACACGACCAATCGTGCGTTTAATCATAGCCTGAATTTCAGGTGCCAAGTCACGATCTGCAGTGATGACATCGTAACGTTGAGCGTAGATAATTTCACGTTGTTCACGCATGACATCATCGTATTGAAGGACTTGTTTACGGGTATCGTAGTTATTTCCTTCGACACGTTTTTGAGCCGCTTCAACCTGACGTGTCAACATACGAGACTCAATGGCCTCTTCAGACATGTTGAGACGTTCAAAGATTCCCTTCAAGCGTTCAGAACCAAAACGTTTCATCAAATCATCTTCAAGAGATAGGTAGAATTGTGACTCACCTGGGTCTCCTTGACGACCTGAACGTCCACGAAGCTGGTTATCGATACGACGGCTTTCATGACGCTCTGTACCAATAACACAAAGTCCACCCAATTCGCGAACTCCTTCACCAAGCTTGATGTCAGTACCACGACCGGCCATGTTGGTTGCGATAGTAACAGCACCACGTTGACCAGCATTCATGATGATTTGTGCTTCTTTATAGTGGTTTTTGGCATTCAAGACTTCGTGAGGAACACCAGCTGCGACCAATTTCTTAGAAATGTAGTCACTAGTTTCAACCGCTACTGTACCAACCAAGACAGGCTGACCTTTTTGGTAACGAGCCTTAACATCTTCAACAACCGCCTTAAACTTAGCCTCGATACTTGCATAAAGAAGGTCTGAGTGGTCAATACGTTGAACAGGACGGTTTGTTGGGATTGGAATAACACGAATGTTGTAAATTTCACGGAATTCTTCTTCCTCGGTCTTACCTGTACCCGTCATTCCAGACAATTTTTTGTACATACGGAAAAGGTTTTGGTAAGTGATTGAGGCAGATGTCTTAGTTTCATCCTGGATTGGCACACCTTCTTTGGCTTCAATGGCTTGGTGCAATCCATCAGAATAACGACGACCTTCCATGGTACGACCTGTAAATTGGTCAACGATCAAGATTTCTTGTTCTTCGCTCACCACATAATCAATATCGAGAAGCATGATATAGTTAGCACGAAGGGCGTTATCGATAAAGTGAGTCAGAGCTACGTTTTCGATGTCATAGAGATTGTCAAGTTTGAAATAGCTTTCAGCCTTGTCAATCCCTGAATCAGACAAACCAATAGTTTTAGACTGTACATCGATGATGTAGTCGTCTTTGTCCAAAGATTTTACATAGTGGTCTGCCATGTGGTAGAGCTGACTGGTTTCAACTGCATTAGCACCTGATACGATCAAAGGTGTACGGGCCTCATCAATCAAGATTGAGTCAACCTCATCGACCAAGGCATAGTTAAGCGGACGTTGTACCATGTTTTCAGCACGAACGACCATGTTATCACGAAGGTAGTCAAATCCGATTTCTGAGTTGGTTGAGTAGGTAATATCACACTCATAGGCTTCTTTTTTCTCCATTGGAGATTTGGCAGCCAAGTTAATCCCTACTGACAAACCAAGCCATGAGTACAATTCACCCATATCAGTCGCATCACGTTCTGACAGGTATTCATTGACCGTAACTACGTGAACCCCTTTGCCTGAAAGGGCATTGAGGTATACCGGCATAGTCGCAGTCAAGGTTTTTCCCTCCCCTGTACGCATCTCTGGCACGTCACCATGGTGAAGAACGATTCCCCCCATGACCTGAACCTTATATGGGAAGAGACCTAGGACACGTTTAGCACCTTCACGGACAACCGCAAATGCTTCATAAAGCAATGAATCCAGTGATTCTCCATTTTGATAACGTTCTTTAAATTCAACTGTTTTTGCTTTTAGTTGGTCATCTGTCAAAGCAGCCATTTGGTCTTCGTATTTGAAAACCTTGTCAGCCATCTTTTCCAGACGACGGATTTCTCCTTTATCATTTTCGATAATTGTTTTTAAAATATTAGCCATGTTTTTCCTTACTTTAAATTCCGAATATTTTAGAATGTTCTTTTAATTTTAGCACAATTACTGATTATTTTCAAGGAAGAATCCCCATTTTGAAAAGGAAAAAGAGGCTAGTTTCCAAGCTAACCTCTCTGATTTTTATGATACTTTAATTGCCAAAAATCGGCAAAATCGCAAATAGGATAAATAGATTTATCCAAAGAGAAAGACAACAGATAAGTCCAAAAACAAAGAGACTGACTTTCTTGGACAGCAAGGCCATCAAAATCGACAGAATTCCAAAAACTAGTAAAACTTTCTGCATGATTAAGAGATTGATAGATATTCCCAGAACTGGTTTATCCCAAGGAACAAAGAAGAAAGCCAGCCAGATCAGCAGAACTAAACCAATATAGAATTTAGAAT
Organism: Streptococcus mitis; assembly: GCF_026782895.1. Taxonomy (GTDB): domain Bacteria; phylum Bacillota; class Bacilli; order Lactobacillales; family Streptococcaceae; genus Streptococcus; species Streptococcus mitis_CB. The sequence goes on along the minus strand of NZ_JAKUXJ010000005.1, from coordinate 65,650 downwards.
ATTGTGTAATAAATGATTTTAGACGTGTCATAAGCTACCTCCTATCAACACAAACCATATAAATCAATGCCTTCCGCCCTTAGACTTTCCTAACTCCTTTCTTAGTCTAAGCATTTTTTTGAAACAGAAATAAGTTAACCTATTCAGACCAATAGCTAGCAGAATAAAAAGAAACCAAATGCCCCATAACTTGATATCTGTCAAATTTCTCAAGACGATATTGAAAAACAGAACTGAAACAACTGTCCAAGCAAGGCTAAAAAGAGAATAGAGGGGGATGTAAACCCAGTAAAAATAGTACAAAATTGGGAAAAATTTACTATTTCTGTTGGCCTTTTCAATCCAGTTATCAAAATAAAAGTAAGGTGCTAAAAATAAGAATTTAAACAAATGTTTCATCACCAGCTCCCTCTATTTGACAGCGTTTTCTTTACCTTCATTCTATCAAAAAAATCTGGAAATGTCATTCCAGATTCTGCTTTTTTATTTACGTTTTCTTGCGATGAGATGAATCGGTGTTCCTTCAAAGACAAAGGCCTTGCGGATTTGATTTTCCAAGAAACGCAGGTAAGAAAAGTGCATGAGTTCTTCTTCGTTGACAAAGATAACAAAGGTCGGTGGTTTGGTTGCCACTTGGGTCGCATAGAAAATCTTGAGACGTTTTCCTTTGTCTGTCGGTGTTGGATTGATGGCAATAGCATCCATAATCACATCGTTCAAGACAGCTGATGGGATACGTGTGTTTTGACTTTCGCTGATTTGCTTGATCATCTCAGGCAGTTTGTGGAGACGTTGCTTGGTCAAAGCAGATACAAAGATAATCGGTGCGTAAGGTAGATATTGGAACTGCTCACGGATATCTTCTTCCCAGTTTTTCATAGTGTGGTTATCTTTTTCAAGTGTATCCCACTTATTGACCACGATAATCATCCCTTTACCAGCTTCATGGGCAAATCCTGCGATACGCTTGTCGTATTCACGAATGCCTTCTTCCGCATTAATGACCATTAAGACCACATCTGAACGGTCAATAGCACGCATGGCACGCATGACAGAATATTTCTCGGTATTTTCATAAACCTTACCAGACTTACGCATACCAGCCGTATCAATCATGGTAAACTCTTGACCATCTGTATCTGTAAAGTGGGTATCAATGGCATCACGTGTTGTTCCAGCAACAGGACTAGCAATAACACGGTCTTCTCCCAAAATAGCGTTAATCAAGCTTGATTTTCCGACGTTAGGACGACCAATCAAGCTAAACTTAATGACATCTGGGTTTTCTTCTTCATATTCATTTGGAAGATTTTCTACGATGGCATCTAGCACATCCCCTGTACCGATACCATGGACAGATGAGATAGGCAGTGGTTCACCCAAACCGAGAGCATAGAAATCATAGATATCATTTCGCATCTCAGGGTTGTCCACCTTGTTAACCGCGAGGATAACTGGTTTGTGGGTCTTATAAAGTTTACGGGCTACGTATTCGTCTGCATCGGTAATCCCTTCCTTACCAGACACGACAAAGACGATAACATCTGCTTCTTCCATGGCAATTTCTGCCTGGTGCTTGATTTGTTCCATGAAAGGAGCATCGACATCATCGATTCCTCCTGTATCAATCATGCTAAAAGAACGATTGAGCCACTCACCCGTCGCATAGATACGGTCACGTGTCACTCCTTCGACATCTTCTACAATGGAGATTCGCTCACCAGCGATCCGATTAAATAGGGTTGATTTCCCAACATTGGGACGTCCTACAATGGCAATAGTTGGTAGGGCCATAATTTCTCACTTTCTACAATAACTTCTTCTGTTCAAGATTTTTTCTAGTTGAGCTTGGTTCAACTTGACCAAACTGTTCTGCTGGGCGCTGACTCCAGCTTGTGGTCGCACGCGCCCCAGCATAGTCCGCCTGTACACGGTCATAAGCTTGGATTGCCTCAGTTGACTGTTCTTGGTATTCTTCCTCAAAAACCACCTGATGCAATGGCAAGCGAGGTTTGACTTCATGTTCTTCATTTGGTAAACCTAGTGCCATCCCAAAGACAGGATAGGTATAGTCAGGCAGGTTAAAGAGTTCTGCCACTTCTTCTGACTTGTACCGCACCAAGCCAATAATGACACCACCATAGCCCAAGCTTTCAGCTGCCAGCAGGGCATTTTGTCCAGCAAGAGCCGCATCGACCGAACTAATCAAGAGCCCTTCCACCCCTTGAGGTTGGAATGTATCGGTATGGAGTCGTGCTCCCTTTTCTGCTCGGTTCAAATCTCCGACAAAGAGAAGGAAAACAGCTGACTGGCGAATGGCTTCTTGAGGCACCAATTCATACAAGGTATCTTTCTTTTCTTGACTTCGTACTACAATCACAGAGTAGGATTGAAAATTCTTCCAAGACGAAGCCATCTGGGCTGCTGTCAAGATTTCAATCAAGTCTTCTTGAGGAAGGGCTTGCTCTTTAAATCTGCGCACTGAAGTATGAGCTTTCATCAGTTTAATAGTTTCTGTCATCGACGGTTTACTCCTTCTAAACGAGTCTCCTCAGCCAAATAACGGATACGTTCCATGACGCGTCTGGCTTCCCAGGTTTCGTCATTTCCATTTTTTCCTTTAGCGAAATGCTGCTCCAATTCTTCAAAGTCGAAGTTGGATGTGAAAAAGGTCGGTAAATTTTCCTGCATCCGATATTGGAGAATGACCTGCAGGATTTCATCACGTACCCAAGCTGTTGATTGCTCGGCACCAATATCATCTAAAATCAGGACTTCAGACAGTTTAATCTCATCCACCAAGGTCTTGACATTACCATCACCGATAGCATTTTTGACATCAATGACAAAGCTAGGATAGTGAAGGAGAGTTGATGAAACACCACGTTTTTCTGATAAATCATGGGCTAAGGCAGCCACCATGAAACTTTTACCCACACCAAAGTCTCCATATAAGTAAAGACCTTTTTGAATAGCTGGATATTGTTCCACGAAGGCTAATAGCTTTTCAAAAACTGGCAAGCGCTCCAAATCATCCAAATCTACTTGAGCCAAACTAGCTTTCCTGAGACTAGCTGGCAGATTGATTAACTTGAGACGGTTCTTAATAGCCGCTTCTTTTTCCGCTGCGATTAGTTCAGGAGTTTCTTCATAAGAAACGTCCGCATAACCATGATTCATAACCAAAATCGGCTTGTAGCCTTTGGCAATATAATCCGTATCACCACGAAGAAACTTGTCTCTCTCGGTGATGTACTGATTAAACTTGGAGATACTGCGATTCAATTCCTCTGGAGCAAGGGATTCTTGCTGGATAAAGGCCGCAACATCAGGGTCCTTCATGATTTTCTGGACCAAATCTTGATAATGAAAACGGCTAGGTTGACGTTTGAGTACGTCTCCGATACTTTCCATCTAATCTCCTCCTTTTTCTAATCGAGCTAATAGTTCTTGTTTCTTACGTTCTAGTTCCAGACGAGTTTCCTCGCTGGTTTCATTCTTATAATCTGGATTACTCCACTTGGGTACATTGGACTTGGTAGGACTGAGTTTACTGCTTTTTTGAGCCTGGCTCTTCTGTCCTCGCTCACGGATCCGAAGAACTGCCTCTTCTGCCGAATGAATCTTTTGATAGGCATAGTCATTGGCTACCTTCATGGCATATTTCTCATTGATGTTTGCAGAATCTACCTTATTAAAAGTCAACAAGAGAATAATATTGATGACTTCGTCCAGCAAGCCCAAACCAGCCATCTGTTGCAAAAGGTCTCTTTCTGTTTGGGTAATGGTCCCCTTGCGTGTTTGCTTGATTTCTGCTAAGAACTGCAGGGCAGTCTTACTTTTAGCTTCTTTGATAATGGTTGCTTCCTTAGGACTAAAATCAGAGGAAACAGGTTTTTGAGCAATTTTTTCCCGCATGCGTTTGGTTGAAATAACCTGAGAAACAGCTGTTGACTTAGCCAATTGATAGGTCTCAAACCAAGTCCATTTCTTCTCCTCGGCAATGGCAAAGAGGTTTAAGACATCGGACTGCTCATCCGCAAAACGAAGCCCATCTCGAGCCATAAGCTGGCGAAAATGTTCTAAGTCAAAATCGTTAGCCACTTTCTTCTTAAGACCAAGTTCTTCTTGACTTCCCAGTTCTGCCAAGTCTGGAAAGACTTGATTGAGTGAGACAGGTATTTCTTCACCATCAGCACTTTCAACTTTCAAATCCTCCACCGCTGCATCACCAATCTTTTTCTCCAAGAGTCTACGATAAACAGGATGTTCCAAGAAGTCCTGACTCGAAAGGGGAGCATGGAGAGCTAGCTGATAAACATCCCCCTTTTGATAGAGGGTCAAGAGATTGAAAGCAGATAGGATTTTCAAAGATTTTAAAAGTCTGTCCATCCCAAAATTGAGATGGTTGAGAATGCTTGAAAAAAGATATTCCTTTCTACCATTATCCCAAAAACTGATTGTATAAAGATAAAGGCTCAGTGCCTCCTGACCGATAATCGGGAGGTAGCACTGTACCAGAGATGAGGTATCTTGCGACACCCGATTATTCTTTAGATAAGAAAAACGGTCAATTGGCTTCATTTATCTTTCCTTTTTCTTTTTAGAGGACTGGGTGATTTGTTGGAGCAAGCTCTCTAACTCACTGACATCCTTAAAACTACGATAGACACTGGCAAAACGTACATAGGTAATCTCGTCCAATTCAGCCAACTCCTCCATGACGAGTGAACCAATGTCCTCACTTTGAATTTCATTTTCATTTCGACCACGGAGTTTCTGTTCGATACGATTGACTACCATGTTGATTTCATCACTTGACACAGGACGTTTCTGAGCTGAGCGGATAATCCCATTAAAGATTTTATCTCTGGAGAATTGTTCCCGTGTGCCATCTTTTTTAACAACCACTAAGGTTCTTTCTTCTACCCGTTCGTAGGTTGTAAAACGGTGCTGGCATTCGTCGCACTCTCGTCTTCTACGAATGGTGTTCCCTTCTTCTGCTTGGCGACTATCGATAACACTTGACTTGGTAGCCCCACATTTTGGACAACGCATCCTTTCCCTCCTTATCGTTTTCTTTTCATTATACCATTTTTTAAGCGATTCCCAAAACAATTCTTCTTTTTGCTTGACAAGTTTTTTGTTTTGTTGTATTATTTAATTAAGACAAAAGGATAAAAGAAAGGAGACCAAGATGTCCTGGACATTTGACAACAAAAAACCCATTTATTTACAGATTATGGAGAAAATCAAGCTTCAGATTGTTTCCCATACACTGGAACCCAATCAACAACTTCCAACCGTGAGGGAGCTGGCGAGCGAGGCTGGTGTCAATCCAAACACCATCCAAAGAGCCTTGTCAGACCTCGAACGAGAAGGATTTGTCTACAGCAAGCGCACAACTGGACGATTTGTGACTGAGGATAAGGAGCTAATCGCCCAATCTCGCAAACAACTATCAGAAGAAGAATTGGAACACTTCGTTTCCTCCATGACCCATTTTGGCTATGAAAAAGAAGAACTACCAGGCGTAGTCGGCGATTATATTAAAGGAGTTTAAGCCTATGTCATTACTAGCATTTGAAAATGTATCCAAATCTTATGGAGCAACCCCAGCCCTTGAAAATGTTTCTCTTGACATCCCAGCTGGAAAAATTGTTGGTCTCCTTGGGCCAAACGGCTCAGGAAAAACAACCCTGATTAAACTAATCAATGGCCTCTTACAACCAGATCAAGGACGCGTCCTTATCAACGACATGGACCCAAGCCCAGCAACCAAGGCTATCGTAGCTTATTTGCCGGATACGACCTATCTCAATGAACAAATGAAGGTCAAAGAAGCCCTAACCTACTTCAAGACCTTCTATAAAGATTTCAATCTTGAACGCGCCCACCATCTACTTGCAGATCTTGGCATTGATGAAAATAGTCGTCTCAAGAAACTATCAAAAGGAAACAAAGAAAAGGTACAACTGATTTTGGTTATGAGCCGTGATGCCCGTCTCTATGTTCTGGACGAACCCATTGGAGGTGTAGACCCAGCAGCCCGTGAGTATATTCTCAATACCATTATCAACAACTACTCCCCAACTTCTACCGTTTTGATTTCTACCCACTTGATTTCTGATATCGAGCCAATCTTGGATGAAATTGTCTTCCTCAAAGACGGAAAAGTCGTCCGTCAAGGAAATGTAGATGATATTCGCTATGAGTCAGGTGAATCCATTGACCAACTCTTCCGTCAGGAATTTAAGGCCTAAGCAAAGGAGATTATTATGTTTTGGAATTTAGTTCGCTACGAATTTAAAAATGTTAACAAGTGGTATTTAGCTCTCTACGCTGCTGTTCTCTTCCTCTCTGTTCTTATTGGAATTCAGACACAATCCTTAATCAAACTACCTGAAAAAAATCTATCTGTTCTACTTTTTTTCTATCTACTGTCTTTGGTGGTTTGATGGTTACACTTGTGATTTCAACTATCTTCTTGATTATTAAACGATTCAAAGGAAGTGTCTATGACCGACAAGGATATCTGACTTTAACCTTGCCAGTTTCTGAACACCATATCATCACAGCCAAACTAATCGGTGCCTTTATCTGGTCGTTGATTAGCACTGCTGTCTTACTCCTATGTATCTATATTATCTTATTGTCAACAAATTCTGATGCAGTTCAACTTTCTACTCTTCTGTCATTTGTTGCAGAACATTTTACCGGCTTTAGTCTTACTGTCTTATCCTTCCTACTAAATACCATCTCAGGAATCCTCTGCATCTACTTGGCTATTTCCATCGGACAACTGTTCAATGAATACCGTACCGCACTAGCCATTGTAGCTTATATCGGTATCCAAATCGTCATTGGATTTGTAGAAGTCTTCTTCAATACCAGTGCGAACTTCTATGTCAATTCACTTGCAGGGTTTAATGATAATTTCTATATGGGAGCAAGTACGAGTATTATTGAAGAACTCATATTCATAGCTATATTTTACCTCGGAACCTACTACATCTTGAGAAACAAGGTTAATTTGCAATAGTTTTAAAGTCTAGCGACAATAACTCGCTAGACTTTTTTCGTTCTCAGGACTTACATTTTTATATGAAGTATTTAATAAAAAGGAGTATAATGACTTTAAAACTAATTACATGTATATCGATAGGGAGGTCAACTCTTTATGCTGAGAAGATTTGTTACTAAGAAGCACCTCGTACTTTACTTCTTTTCTATTGCCATTACTTGGCTGGAAGCGATTATCACGCCAGCCCTTGTTCAGAATATTGTTACCAGTTTTACCAATCAAGAGCTAGGCCTTCTTTGGAAAGTTTTGATTTTGGGAATCCTTGGAAACCTCATCCTCTTACTAGGCTTAGCTGGGAAACGCTATTACTACGCTCGTTTGATTACTGACTTCAAATATGGAATCAAGAGTGCTATTTTCAAGCGATTTTTAAACAGTTATGAGATTGATGAAAAGGATATTTTGTCCGACCTAGAAAATGACGTCAAGCAACTAGAAGAAAGCTATATTGAGCCAACGGTCATCATCATTTCTTCTCTTGGCTTCACAACTGTGTCCATTCTCTATGCCCTATGGACTAATTTTTACCTAGGCTTGATTTTCATCCTCTTCTACTCCTTTCCTGTACTCTGCAGTGCTATCGGATCAAAGCGTTTGGACTCACTTTCTGAAAAGCGGTCCACTGTTAACCAGAGCTACTTAGCAAGCTTGACAAATTTTATTGGTGGTAGCCAACAAATTCGCCATTATCAGGGACAAGACTACTTTTTTACTCGCTACCAAAAACAATTACAAACCAGTCTAGATGCCGAAATCAACTATGAAAAACAACGCACTTTAAACAGTCTCTTGATCAATAGCATCGATGCCTTTTGTTCTGTCACACCAATCGTCATCGGTGGCTTTATGACCTACTATAGTTATTTAGATGCGGCGAGTTTTGTGGCTATCTATCTAGTTTCCCATAATATCGGCTATCAATTCCAAGAGTTGGCTTACTTTACCAACACCCGAAAAGCGACTCGAACTCTTCTCAACAAATACCAAAAACTTTTGAACCAGTCTGATCCCATCTCGCCTAGAAGCATAGAAAATATTTTCCCTATCCAACTTGACACCATCTCCCTTGAAAAAGAGGGGAATAGCCTCTTGTCTCCGATTTCCATACACATCAAGCAAGGAGAAAAAATTGCCATTATCGGGGAAAGTGGCTCTGGTAAAACAACCCTGCTCAATATCATTCATGGAGAAGAGACACCAACAAGTGGTCAGATTAGCTTTGCTGGTCAGAACCTGTCACGTCAAGAAATCACAAGTATTAGTTCCTATATTCTCCAAGATAGCCATTGCTTTGACACGCTATCTCTGGAAGACAATATCCTTCTAGGACTGGATAAAAATCCAGAGACTTTAAATCATATCCTCAAAAAAACAGGATTAGAACATTTGAAAAATCGACCCCTCAGCAATGATAGTCTGTCTGGTGGCGAGAAACAACGCCTAGAAATCGCTCGCTCCCTCTACCATGATAGCCAACTCATCTTAGCAGATGAGATTAAGGCCAATCTTGACTCGGAAAATAGCAGAAAAATTAGCGACTTGCTCTTCTCCCTACCTCAAACAGTCATTGAAGTCATTCACCACTACACGGAAGAAGACTTAAAACACTATGACCAAGTCATTCACTTAAGCAAAGAAAAGTAAAAGCCTATAACATACGATTTTAAAAAGCAAGGAATTCGGGTTCCTTGCTTTTTAACTCAATATCAAACTGGCTACGATAGGGCTGACAAAGACATAGAGAATACCGGTAACACCGATAGCTAAACCACCCATGGCTCCTGCTACAGAGCCGTATCGAAAGGCTGTACCTGTTCCGACAGCATGACCTGTTCCACCAAGGGAAAGACCAACAGCTACTGGATCGTCTATTTTCAACCACTTCAAAAGGGTTGGTCCGATGACACTGGTTAAAATCCCAGTTGCCACTACAACGACCAAGGTCACGGTCGTCAGACCTTGCAATTTTTCTGTAATCCCCACTGCCATGGCGGTTGTTACTGACTTAGGGAAGAGAGAAATGGCTAGGAAAAAGTCCATTCCAAAAATCTTAGCTACAAGGGCCGTGAAAGAGGTATTGACCACTACCGCTAGCAGACTACCAAAGAGAATACTGCGAGCATGGTGCTTCATCAAGTGAAAACTCTTGTAAAGCGGAATCCCTAGAGCCACGGTCGATGGGACAATCAAATTATTCAGATAAACCCCACCTTGGTAGTAATCTTGGTAAGAAATCCCCGTCACCTTTAGAAAGATAATAATGAAAACAGCTGACAAAAGCAAGGGCGTTGTCAAAGGATGGGGAAAACGTCTGTAAATCAGCATTCCTACTAGATAAGCTAGGATAGACAGGGCAAGCCCAAACAGGGGATTGGAAACAAATTCACTCATTTGGCATCTCCTTTCTCATAATCTCCCTCAAACCGTCTCTTGATGAACTGAACTACCAAGGCTATGAGGATAATATTGATGACAGCCGCAAAAAAGACAATCAAAACAATGGGCAAGAGATAGGGAGCAATCACATCAAACTTCTCCATGATTCCCACTGCTGGTGGCAAAAAGAGAATGGTCATATTGGCCAGCAAGAAATTCCCCACCATGTTGACATGCCTGGTTCTCAGCCACTTGAATTGTAAGGCTAGAAAGAGAATAATCAAACCGATAATACTGCCTGGGATGGGCAAATGAAAGAAACTAGAGATCCCCTCTCCGATTAGAGAAATCACAAAGAGAATCATTAATTGAACATATAATTTCATCCTAAACTCCACGAAATAGACTTCTTGCATACCAGTTTACTCTTTTTTCAGAAAATTTCAAGGAAATGCACAAGAGTTGATGAAAGTTTGAGAAGAAAGGGGATACAAACAATTCTTGACTTGTGAAAACAGTCATGATTTAGGATAAAATATTCCAGCGTCCTTCTTGCCAGCTCTTTTGAAAAGTAGTATAATTATTGCATGCGCAATCATCTTGTGATGCAGAGACTGTCTGTGAATGGACTTTCTTCTATTTATAACTCTAAAAAGAAAGGAGATACTATGACCTATTTGGAAAAATGGTTTGACTTCAATCGGCGTCAGAAAGAAATTGAAAGTCTCTTGGAAGAGACCATTGCCCAGCAGAGTGACCAAAGTCTGACCTTGAAAGAGTTTTACCTACTCTACTATCTGGACTTGGCCCAAGAAAAATCTCTACGACAGATTGATTTGCCTGATAAACTTCATCTGAGCCCGAGCGCTGTTTCTCGGATGGTGGCTCGCTTAGAAGCTAAAAATTGCGGTCTACTTAGTCGCAGGTGTTGCGATCAAGATAGGCGTTCTAGCTTTATCTGCCTGACAGGTGATGGTCAAAAGACACTGGCCTCGCTACAAAAGGCTGTCGAAGAAAGCTTGGAAACTAGTTTGGATTTCTTGATTTAAGATGATTTTAGAAAAAAGTTGCGTGCGCAATCATTTTTCTTGACATTCTCTTTTACAAGGAGTAAAATAAAGTCATCATTAAACAAAGGAGTTTTTAAAATGATTGAAATTACCTATCTAGATGCCAGCAAGAACGAAAGAACTGTAACTTTCGAATCTTATGACGACTTTGATCGTTCGCAACAAGCTTGCCTTATCGGCGTCGCAGACTACTATCCTGTCCAAAAATTAACCTACAACGGTCATGATTTGGACTACCATGGGACTTATGGAGATATCTTCTTCTATCTCAAGAAACAAGATTTAAGCCAATATAACTAAAAAAGGAGAAATACAATGGCAAAAGCAATTACAGATGCAACATTCGAACAAGAAACAAAAGACGGTTTGGTCTTGGTAGACTTCTGGGCAACTTGGTGTGGTCCATGTCGTATGCAAGGTCCAATCTTGGACAAATTGTCTGAAGAACTTTCAGAAGATGTTTTAAAAATCGTTAAAATGGACGTTGATGAAAATCCAAACACAGCTCGTGCTTTTGGAATCATGTCTATCCCAACCCTTCTCTTCAAAAAAGACGGCCAAGTTGTCAAACAAGTTGCTGGTGTTCACACAGCAGAACAAATCAAGGCCATCGTTGCTGAATTGAGCTAATCACACTAGAGACCAAGTACTTTCTTTGGTCTCTTTTTTCTTGCCCTTTGCCATTTTTCAAAAAATATGCTAGACTGTATGTAGAATATTACGATGTTTGGGACATGCCATCGCTAAAAAAAACCTTGACTTGGTATTTTTTAGCTCCCTCAAGGGAGCTTTTTGCGTGCTCTGAACATTTCCCATTTCGGAAGGAGTACTATGAAACGTCAATCAGCCTTGGTCGTCTTTAGTGGCGGT
>NZ_JAKUXJ010000005.1:0-54245 GCF_026782895.1 Streptococcus mitis | reverse complement strand
TTCTACAACCTGCCTCTTTTGGGCTAAAAAACACTATGAAACGGTAGAAGCCGTTACCTTTGCCTACGGCCAACGTCATCATCTCGAAATTCAAGTCGCTGAAAAAATTGCTAAGGAACAAGGCATTCGTCATCATATCCTCGATATGTCTCTGCTGGGGCAAATCACTGAAAATGCCCTGACCTCTGATATGGAGATTGAGCAAAAAGAGGGAGAAGTTCCCAATACCTTCGTTGACGGTCGCAACCACCTCTTTCTATCCTTTGCAGCAGTTCTTGCCAAGCAACGAGGTATTAAAGACATCGTGACAGGTGTCTGCGAGACAGACTTCTCAGGCTACCCCGATTGTCGAGATGTCTTTGTCAAATCTCTCAATGTCACCCTCAACCTAGCCATGGATTACGACTTCGTTATCCAAACACCTCTCATGTGGCTGGACAAGGCTGAAACTTGGGAATTGGCTGACCAACTCGGTGCCTTCGACTATGTTCGTGAAAAGACCTTGACCTGCTATAATGGAATTATCGGCAGTGGCTGTGGGGATTGCCCAGCCTGCCACCTACGTCAACATGGTCTAGATGTTTATCTCTCACAGAAAGGAGAGGACTAATGTTTTTTGCACCCAAAGAAATCAAACAGGAAACTGGGGAGTCGCTTATCTACAATCCTTACAGAACCTTGGTATCAAAAGAATTTACCTTTGATGCTGCCCACCACCTCTTTCACTATGAGGGAAAATGCAAATCCCTTCATGGTCACACCTATCATCTGCAGATTGCTGTCAGTGGATTTTTAGATGAACGTGGCATGACCTACGATTTCGGAGATATCAAAGCTATCTACAAGAACTACTTAGAACCCCACTTGGATCATCGCTATCTCAATGAGACTCTGCCTTATATGAACACGACTGCTGAAAATATGGTTTACTGGATTTTCCAAACCATGAACCAAGAGTTGCCAGACGAGCGCGGTCTCCGTTTGGAATACGTTCGCCTCTATGAGACTCCGACTGCCTTTGCGGAGTTTAGACGGGAGTGGTTAGATGACTAGGGAACGTATCCTTAAACTACCAGTTCTGGAAATTTTCGGCCCAACTTTTCAAGGCGAAGGCCGTGCTATTGGTCAAAAAACTATGTTTGTCCGCACTGCTGGTTGTGACTACCACTGCGACTGGTGCGACTCTGCCTTTACTTGGGATGGTTCTGAAAAACCAACTCGTATGACAGCTGACGAGGTCATTGCTGAGTTGGATAAATTAGGGAGCTACGACTATGTAACCCTATCTGGGGGAAATCCTGCTATCCTAGCAGCCAACATGGCCGAATTGGTCACCAAGCTCAAGGAACGCGGTGTCACTCTAGCTGTTGAGACCCAAGGCTCTCGCTGGCAAAATTGGTTGAAAGACATCGACCAGGTCACTCTGAGTCCCAAACCTCCTTCATCCAAGATGGAAGTCAACTTTGAGACCTTGGACTTTATCGTTTCCCAACTAGATCCAGACAAGGTCACCTTTAAAATCCCTGTCTTTGATGATGTCGATTTGGCTTTTGCCAAAGGAATTCAAGAGCGCTACCAACCAGATGCCCTCTTCTTATCGGCTGGAAATCCTGAGCCCAAGGCCACAGGCAATATTGTCCAAGACCAACTGGACCGTCTCAAAGAACTCTGGGAACGTGTCGCTACTGACGATAGCTGGGGCAATGTCCGCGTCCTTCCTCAACTCCATACCCTCCTCTACGACAACCAACGTGGTGTTTAAGATTAGAAAGAAAAAATCATGTCACAACAAGAAGAAATGAAAAACCTAAGCCTCCTCGGCAACAAAGAAACCAACTACATTTTTGAATATCAACCAGAAGTCCTCGAATCCTTTGACAATCGTCATGTGGAAAATGACTATTTCATCAAATTCAACTGTCCTGAATTTACCTCACTTTGCCCAATCACTGCTCAGCCAGACTTTGCAACTATCTATATTTCCTACATCCCTGACAAGCTCTGTGTTGAGTCAAAATCCCTCAAACTCTACCTCTTTAGCTACCGAAACCACGGAGATTTCCACGAAAACTGTATCAACACCATCGGGAAAGACTTGGTCAACTTGCTAGACCCCCGCTATTTGGAGGTTTGGGGAAAATTCACTCCGCGCGGTGGCATTTCAATCGACCCCTACTACAACTACGGTAAACCTGGAACTAAGTATGAAGGATTGGCAGAACAACGCCTCTTCCAACACGACCTTTATCCAGAGAAAATTGACAACCGTTAAACTCATACGAAAAAGCCCTGTTCCTCAAAATGAGGAGCAAGGCTTTTTGATTTTCAATTATTCTTCTGTTCCAAGGAAGTTTTTCGAAACAAGGGCTGCAAGAACCCCACCAGCGATTGGTGCAAGGATGAAAATCCAAACTTGTTGAAGGGCTTCGCCACCTACCAAAACAGCTGGTGCCAAGCTACGAGCTGGGTTTACTGAAAGTCCAGTAATGTTCAATCCCACAAGAATCATCGCCATCAAGGACAAACCGATTACCAAACCAGCAATCGCGCCATTGCCCTTGCTTGCTGATGTCACAGTCATGATAACCAAGACAAACAAGAAAGTTGCGATTGTTTCAAACAAGAATCCACCAAAGACAGTGACTCCGTTTGCCAAGGCATTTTCACCAAGACTAGCAGTTGACATCCCTGAGTTAGCCAAGAGGAAGAATACAGAAGCAGATGCTAAGAAAGCTCCAACTACTTGTCCAAGGATGTAGTTTACAAGCTCTGAAGATGACAAACGTTTGTTTACAAACATAGCAATCGAAACAGCTGGGTTCAAGTGAGCACCTGAAATAGTTCCGATTGAGTAAGCTGCAACTACGATTGCCAGACCAAAGGCAAAGGCGATTCCAAGGTGACCAAGGCCATCAAGACCATTTCCAAAAACAACAGCTCCTGTCCCAACGAACACAAGCATGAACGTACCGATTAACTCAGCGACAAATTTTTTCATTTTCTTTCTCCTTTTTTCAAAAACTAGATACTAGTCTATCAAAAGAGGGAAAGGGTTTCAAGAAAATTGACTGGAAAGTCTTTCGAAAATCTGACTCGCTTTTTCTTAGTATTGAAAAGACTGGATAGCTTCTTTCAAGTCATATTGTAAACTATTTCTCTGGTCAAGTTGGACATAGACTTCTAACAGACAAGATTTAAAGTTGGAAAATTTGTAGAAATCTTCCCTTTCTTCTATCGGAAAATCAACAGTTTTTATCCAAGAAGATACTTGTTCTTGCGCTAACTTCCCTTTTAAAATAGGTTCATAAAGTACTCTGGCTAAACGCCAATCTTCATCATCTGTAAAACGAATGGGAATTCTTTTAAATAATTGACCAAGTATCTCAAATACTTCATGAATTCTGTTTTTAGGAAAATCTGGATGACAAACCACCTCTGTCAGTAAATCAGCTCCATGCGCAAAAGAGTGAACCCAACCATACTGACTTGAAAAACCCGTTGTATCCTTTTCTTTTGAAAGATAATACAAACCTTGATTTAAAAGGACATTACGAATTCCTGCATTTAATCCCTGATAAAAAATCGATTGCAGGTTGGCATCCGCAGACAAGAGATTTGCATAAATAAGCGCCCTAAAAGAACGTTCAAGTGTTGACAAGCCTACCTTATCAATCTCTTTGTCTAGTCCTCCATCAGATAAAATTTCCTCAGCAATGAAATAAAATTGTTCCTGTGTAAATAGCTCTTCCTGAATCCCTCTAGCAAAGCTTGTAAAAACAAGGTCATCGCGAATTTCTGAAGAAGAATCTCCCAAATGATCAAGTAGCCACTGGATTTCTTCCTGGTTATAACTTGGTTTTTCTTCTGTTATTTTCCTAAGTAACTCTTGATACATGATCAACACCTCTACATTTCTAGAAACTGTTCAAAAAGCCAGCCCAAGATAACTTTCTATCTTATTCTTTTTTAGATAGACGTTTTCCTGCTGCAATTGCATCAGCCTCTGTCATCTCGACAACGTTGGCTTTATTAGTATTTGACGGCATACTATCCTTGTTATACCAATATACTTTCGCTTGCCCATTCTTAGCGACGTAAACAATTCTATCTTGCTGTTGGGCTTTAGTTTCAGCTTCACGTGCAATTCTTCTCTCTTCTTCTTTTTGAGAAATTAAAGACTCAACTGCACCTATCCTATCGAGCAATTCTGCCTTTTTATCATTATTTTCAATCTGATTAACTGTTTCTTTAGCAGACTTCACTTGACTTGCATCTTGACTTTCTTCCAATTGTTTGACTAAGGTTTCACCTTTTTCTTGCAACTCATTTGCAGCTTTCTCTTTGGCAATTCTCTCTTCTTCTGCTTTTTCTTTAGCTTTTTTCTCTTCTTCAACTCGTTTTGCTTCTTCTGTACTAGATGAAGCATCGGTTGTTGACTCTACTTTAGCAGTGGATGCCGCAGTTTGCTTAGTTTCTGATTGAGAAGATGAAATTTTCTTTGTGGCTGTCGGAGTTTGAAGAGAAACTACAACAAAACTAACAACAAAAAGTCCTATCATTAAATTTCTTTTTCGAATATCTGGTACTTTCTTTACAAAATACCAAATACCAACTCCACTCAAAACAAGATAGAGAGTTGGAAGAGCAATCAATAAAATGATTCCCAACAAGACTAGGCCTATTTTGATAAAACGTATTCTTTGTGAATCCTGCTCCAGCCATTTTTTAATTCTGTTCATATCGTTATCCTAAATTCCCTTACTCCCCCAACTGGGCACTGTAGGCGATAATCTGGTCAACTGTGTCAGACAAGAACTGAATAGTATCACGGAGTGGTTTGTCTGTAGCGATATCTGCTCCGATAATCATAGCTGACTCAAGCGGTGTCTTGCTACCACCTGATTTGAGGAGATTGAGCCAATCTTCAGCTCCAGTTTCTGAATGTTTCAGATGAAGGTAACCCGCAGTCGAGATAACAAGACCAGCAGAGTAAGTATAGCTATACAAGCCCATGTAGTAGTGAGCTTGGCGCATCCAAGTCAGAGCTGCATCATCATCAATCTCAATGGCATCTCCCCAGAAATCGGTCAAAACTTCCTTCATAATGCTGTTGAGTTTACTTGCTCCAAAGGTCTCCCCTTCTTCAATCAATGTATACACCTTACGCTGGAAGGCTGCTTCCAAGAGGTGGGTAATAAAGTTATGGAAGTAGGTGTCTGTCAAGCGGTGAGCCAGAGCAAAGCGTTTTTGACGAGGGTCGTCAGATTGGTGCTCCAAGTAATCACTGAGAAGCAATTCATTGAAAGTTGACGGCGCTTCAACATAGTAGGTCGACATATGAGCATTGAAGTAACTTTGATGATTATCTGAAAAGATGAATTGACCAGAATGCCCGATTTCATGAATCAAGGTATAGACATCACTCAAACGGCCTGTCCAGCTCATGAGGACATAAGGATGCACGCGATATGGGTCCGCCGCATAACCACCAGAATCCTTGCCACTGTTAGCAGCGAAGTCCACCCAGCGCTCTTCTTGATAGCGAGCAACTTCCTGACAATATTCTTGCCCCAAAGGTTCTACCGACTTCATGACCAAATCATAGGCGTCGTCAATAGTCACTTCAGGATTAAGGGCGCTGTCCAAGTCCAATTTCCAGTCTGCAAAGGTCATCTTTTCAAGACCATTCACCTTGGCAACATGCTTGAGGTATCTCTGAGCAACCGGCGCAAAATCCTTCATGATGAGGTCAATCTGGCGGTCAAACATGGCACGGTCCACTTCTTGTTCAGCCAGAAGATAATCAAAGACGGAGTCGTAACCCTTCATATCTGCCAATAGTTTTTCAGACTTAACCTGAGCTAGATAGGCTGCAGCAGCCGTATTTTGGTGCTTACGAAGACCTTCTGAGAAGGAACGGAAAGATTTCTCACGAACCTCAGCATCCTCATGATTTTGGTAGAAATTTTCATAGGTCACAAAGCTGTTTTTGTAGGTCTTGCCATGAGCTTCAAAGTCAGCCATTTCGAAATCCCCAGCTCGCATCTTAGTGTAAATATCCTGTGGACTGTAGAAAACTTCACCGAGATTGGTCAAGGCCTTCTCCACATCAGCCCCTAAATAGTGGGCTTTTTTGATTTTGGCATGACGAATAGCTGCCGTCAAGTGAGGCAATTTACCCAAACGGTCCAAGACTTCCTCATCAGCTTCCACCAAGGCATCGTCAAAGAAGGTCAAGGCTACGCTGGCATCTGTTTCAAATTCCATCCCAGCTTGGGCAATATTGGCAAATTCGTCATTGCTATAGTCTGTCGTCTGAGGCATAAATCCATAGTTTCCAATATGGCTCATCTGAATGTAGATTTGTTCCAATTCCGCAAAGGCCTTCTCGAAATCCTCAAAAGTGTGAAGATTGTCCTTGTAATCACGTCTAAACTGGTTGATGTCTTCGCGAGACTTCTCGATTGCACGCAAGAAATCCTCACGGTCTTGGTATAGGGCTGTTAAATCCCAAAGTTCCTTTTCTGGAAATTCTGAACGGTGTTTTTGTTCCATCTTCTTCCTCTTATTTCTCTAATTCTAATAAAACACTAAGGGCTGATAAAGCGTAAAGTGGTGCTGTTTCTGCTCGCAAAATACGAGGACCAAGACCTGCCAAGACTGCTCCCTTAGCTTCAAAACTTTCGATTTCTGCAGGTGACAGACCACCTTCTGGTCCAAAGATAAAGAGCAGTTTGGCTCCTTTTTCAAGACCAGAGACCGCTTGTAAGAGCGCAGCGGCTTCACCTTCTTTGGCCGACTCTTCATAAGCCACTACGATGCGGTCAAACTGGTCAAGTTGGGCTAGAAAATCTGCTTTCTTCTCAAAAAGCTGAATACTTGGAACGATATTACGCTTGCTTTGCTCTGCCGCTCCAAGGGCAATTTTTTCTAGTTTTTCAACCTTTTTACCCAATTTCTTGCCATCCCATTTGGCGACCGACCAATCGGCAGGAAAGGCCCAGATTTGGCTGGCACCCAGTTCGGTTACTTTTTGAGTAATGAACTCCAGCTTGTCTCCCTTAGGAAAGCCAGATGCAATGGTCACTTGAACGGGCAGTTCCACATTATTAGCCAATTCTTGGATCAACTCAAACTGACGGGCTTCCACATCCAACACACGCGCCAAGCGCTTAATTCCATCATCAAAGACCAAAGTAACCTCATCATCTTCTTTCAAGCGCATAACCTGAAACATATGCTTGATAGTTTCCTTGTCCTCGATGGTGACAGGAGAGATAGCACTTCCTTTGACAAAATACTGTTGCATGTTAGCCTCCAATCACACCTGAAATATCCTTGGTTTTCTTAAAGACACAGGCATTCCATTCCCCTTGAACCATGTGAGTTTCGAGGAAAAATCCAGCTGACTCAGCCGACTCGCGCACCATGTCCCACTTGTCCTTGATAATTCCACTCATGATGAGGTAGCCTTCATCCTTGACCAAGCGATAAGCATCATCCGTCAGATGAACGAGGATATCCGCCAAGATATTAGCTACAATCACATCTGCCTCAATCTCAACTCCCTTAAGCAAATCTCCTGCTGCTACATGGATGTTTTCCATACCAGGGTTGAGTTCAATATTTTCCTGAGCCACACGAACCGCCACATCATCTAGGTCGTAGGCGAAAATTTCCTTAGCACCCAGAAGCGAGCTGGCAATAGAGAGGACACCTGAACCAGTCCCCACATCTAGCACTGTTTCACCACCACGAAGAACCTGCTCCAAAGCAAAGAGGCTCATCTTGGTAGTTGGGTGGGTTCCTGTCCCGAAGGCCATACCAGGATCTAGCTTGATAATCTTTTCTCCAGCAGTCGACCCATAGTCTGTCCAAGACGGCACGATGGTCAAATCATGAGTGATACGAGCTGGTTCATAGTATTTCTTCCAGTTGTCTGCCCAGTCTTCCTCAGCCAAGGCAGTGGTCCCCATTTTGACCTCTCCCAAGTCCATAAAATCTGTCAATTCTGCTAGGCGAGCCTGCAAATCCGTCTCAACCACTGCCACATCAACCGTATCAGGGTAGTAGGCCGTCACTACAATTTCTTCCTGTTGCTCGACCTCTGGGAAAATCTCGCCGAAGCGGTCAACATTTCCCACATAGTCCATACTATCTTCGATTGCAACACCTTGCGCTCCCAGCTCAATCAAGAGATTGGAAACTAACTCCTCCCCCTCACGCTTAACTGTAACTTTTAACTCTTGCCATGTTTCCATTATGTATTTTCCTTATCAATCTATTAATTCTTCCAATTCTTTTAAAGTTCTTCCATCCTGATTTTTCCAATCAGTTCGACCGTTCGTTTGCATACCCAGCAAAAAAGCCGCTGCATAAGAAGGGCTAGAAAAGAGTTGTTTTTCTTTTAACACCCCATCTTGAATGATCCGAGAAGCTATTAAATTCTGACGCATTTCTTTTAAACTTGCTGGAAGGTATGGAGAATCCTTTATTTCTACTTGACTTCCTTCTAAAACAACAAAACCTTCAGTTGTCCGTTCATAAGTTGCTTCTATTACTTTGTTAGATTTCTTAGTTTTACGCTTTAAATAAAGATAAGTTGAATGATTATCAGTCAAATCTTGACTAACTTTCTTTGTCATTGGAATAAAAACACGATAACCTAAAGTTCCAATAATCATTAGCGTATTTTCAACAATTTCATCCAGTTCAGATTCCTTTTCCTCAGTCACATTACCAGGATTTGGATCATTCCCATTTTTCACAATGTAGCGACCAGCTTCTTTAGCAAGTTGAGTAAATTTATTTTCCAAATAGCTAATTTCTGTTGGACCAAAAGAATTATTTTGAGTTGTTAGAATGATGACGTCATTAAAATAATCTGCGTGAGTATCGCGGGTATGCTCTTGAATTCGCAACAATACCCCTTCACCATTTTTCCGAGTTGTCGCCTGACCAATATAGGTCACATCTTTCTGTTTATCTTCATCTCGACCAAATAAGAAATAAATACCACTTTGTTTCATTTCATCACGCGACTTCAAATCTCCCAACTGAATACGAGGTATTTTGTAAATCACTCCCGTCCAATTTGACAAAGTACATTTGATTTTTCCAGTCACTTCACCATCCATGAGAAACATATTGATATTTTTGCTACGCTTCGCCATTTATCGAACTTCCTCCAAATAATCTCTCACTCTATTCTGCAACTGAGGTACAACTTGACTGGAACTAAGAAATTCCTCAACATTCATGAGCTGATAGCCCTGTCCTTCATCTCCAAATACGATACTGTCAAACTGGTTCTGTGTTAACTGACCAACTAGAAAAACGGACTGTTTGTCTGTAAAAAGCATACTTGGATAAACCTTACTCCAAAGCAGACAATCCTCAGTCAAATGAATGCCCAGTTCCTCAAAAACTTCACGCTCCACGCACTCAAAAGGACTTTCATCCCCTTCGCGTCCCCCACCGGGCAGTTCCCACATATTGGGCCAGGGAATACTTGCCTTATCATCGCGTAAGATGGTCAAGAGCTTATCCCCACAAAACAAAGCAATCTTACAACCTGTGAAATCAGAAATCTCTATTTCCATATTAGACTCCTTCGGTTAATTCCTTTTCCAGCTCGGCTAACCAGTTTTCATAATAGCGTTTCTCGTCCCTCAACATTCGACTACTATCCATTTTCTGCTTAGCAATCTTCATAGCCTTGTGAGTTTGAACTACATCTTTCCTTACCTTAAATTGATACCAAGATTGAATGACCTGCATATCTGCTGTTTTTATAGATAAAAAGGATTTGACCCCTCGAATACTTGCATATTCTTCCGCTTTCTTATTATCTCCTTCTATCAGAGCAATTTGAAGAAGGTATAATTGAGAAATAGTTTTAGACATTGGATTGTCTGTTTTCTCTAACACAGACTGAAACTGTTGCTTTGCAAGCTCTATATTATCATCCAATATGAATACCAATCCCTGAAGAGTCTGAACACTTTCTGCAAAACTCCCTCTCGCCTCCTCATCAACAGGTATGATAAAGTCTTTTAAATCATATTCTTGAGGAGCTAGCAAGGTCTGGGCAGAATGCCTCAACATCAAGTAGGCGAATTTCGTATTTTCAGGGTATTGTAGCAATTCCCAAATTTTTGCGCCATCGGTGATGCCGACTGGCAAAATGTTATTTAGGAAGAAAGACAAATTAAGAAAAATCCAAGTCCCTGCAAAATACCAGCTTCTTGTCAAAAATCCAAACACTATCGCCAATAATATCAAGCTGAGATGAACCATCAAGCCTCCTGAAAGCATCAGGATGATTCTTTGATCGCTTTCATCCTCTTTTAAACCAATGTATTGAGCACCAACATTTTTCAGAATGGCTGTTCTACTAAGACGAAACTTGCCTGACTTTTTGGTCAAAATAAAATGTCCTAATCCAAAAGCCACCAGCCGATAGCCTGTCAAGTAGCCACAAAAAGCATGTCCCAGCTCATGAAGAATAAAGATTAAATATATACTTAGAAGAGCGAAGGAATAACCAAAAGTAAAGACTAAAACTGCGGAATACCCCAACTCTGCAAATGCGATTGTTCCACAAGCAAAAGCCAGCATAATAAAGACAACAGCTAGCACATAAACCAAATAAATCCCAATTTTCTTCATAACATTTCCAACCAACTCCTAGTATCTCGGATAAGGATAAAACTCTCCCTCTTCCAAACCTACTTTTCCTTCTTCAAAGACTTCTTGGTTCCATTCCATGACAAATTCTTCTGCTTCTGGGTCTTCCAAAAAGTCCATAAGGGCATCTAGCCCAACCTCAGCAGTATCTTTAAGGAAAAGAGCAAAATATGCTAAAAATTCACGAGAAAATCCTTTTTTTGGAAGATAAGGTATGACAGTCAAATAGTCTTCCTCATTGACGGTTGATTTGGCAGGATTGTAGAAAAGAACTGCTTCTTCAAAGAGAATGTCATCTGACGAAACCTCTCCGTCCTCATCCACCATCTCCACACCTGTAGCGTTTTGCGCTTCCAATAGAAAACTCACTTCAACTGCGTGGTTACGCTTGTCCCAACTAATCTCAAAGTCAAAGGGAAAGTTCTTCTCCAACTCTTCCTCTAAAACATCTAAAAATCCATATGTTGCCATTTTGTCCTCTTTCTATGCGACTCTTAAATCGCCCCGATTGCTCGGAAATATGCTAAAATAGATACTACCATCTTACCACAAAATTATTTTATGTCCTAATTATACCATATTACCTCATTTAAACCCTTGGTATTAGTGATTTTCTTAAACGGTTGATTTCCTTATTTTTTCCAAAAACTCAACACAAAAAGCCCTCGAAAGGGCTAGCAAATCTATAGGATCAATAGACAAGTAACCAGCACAATTAGGAGTGCTTTTTTTATTGACTATTCCCACGATGTCACACTTAATCTTAGGCTTGAATTTTCTTATCTGCAATAGCGTCTGTCAAAGTCTGAGAAAAGTTAAGTCCCATTTCTCGTCCCAACTTATCTGCCCATCTTGGTATGGTCAAGGTCTTTTTAATGGGTTCCTGACTTCCTAAATACTCTGATACATCAACAGATACCATAGAAATAAAAGATTTATCAAGGTCATAGGTTGACACGAAATCTTCATCATCTTTAAAAGGATCATTATCAATTAAAGACAAGCTATTGATATCTGATGGCTGGGGCAAGTCTTCATCACTCTCTATCAAATCTGCAACAGTTATGCCTAACCACTCTGAACCCATAGCCAGAGCCTCAGAAATCCCCTCTCCTTGTGTCGCTGAGTATTCAAAATCCGGGAAATGGACAAAATAAGTCGCTTCTGCTCCGTCTGTATCGTCATAATAAAATAAAGCTGGATACGTAACTAACATCTCACTACCTCCATATCAAAAAGCAGGGGCTGAATTTTACAACCCAGCTTGCTTTCTTATCCCTCTTTCAGTGTACTTATTCAGCTCACCATGAGGGATTGTGATAGGTCTTTCTCCTTGCTTCTCCATTTTAATATGGGAACCTTTACCGCCTCTAGTCTTTATCCAACCATGGGCCGTAAGGAGTTTAACCATCTCTTTTTGTGTCATAGGCATAGCGCTTTTACCTCCTGACAACACCATTATAACACGTGCTACACGTATTGTAAAGGAGTGATACTTATTATTCTCTTATACATAAAATCCCCTAGATGTGGTTCTAAGGGAAGCCTTATATAAACGGATAGACAGAACTATCAGAGTTCCTGCTTTTCTCGACCCACTAGAAATGGCGCGATTCAATCTTAACATTACTTCTCCTCTCTTCATTAAAAAATGATTATCACCCAAAATTATATTACGATTTTTATAAAAGACTAGCAAAAACTACTAAATCAATACATTCAGCAGACGAGAAACTTGCATTGTCAGATAAACTGTTTTATCATTTACCATACTTTATTCATTAGTAATATCACTTGATTTGAAGTATAATATTGGAAAGGAAATCAGTAATGAATTTAGAACAATATTTAGGAAAAGAAATTAGGGTTGTTTTTGTTGACGGTCAAATTTTAGAGAGTCATTGTAATAGCTTTACAGGGAAACTTGATACAGAAGATGAACTCTATGATGAAATTAAAATAAGAACAGATAAATATCCATATGTTGGATTTAATGAATCTGAAATCGCATCAATAGAGTTAACTCAAGACGGTATTACAAAATAACAGGAGTTGTTTATCATGAATAAAACTAAAAAAGAAAATTTAATTTTCATTGATGGTTGGGAGCATGTGCATTGCCCTGTATGTGGAACTTTAGTAGAAACTTATGATATTTGCGATGTTTGTCATTGGCAAAATACGGGAGCATTTAATATCGATGGCGGTCCTAATAAAATAACGCTTGCTGAAGCAAAAATGGCTTATAAAAGGAAAAACGACATAAATGAATCACAAAAGACTTGGGTAATTGATGGATATTTATGGCTACATTGCCCTGTTTGCGGAACTGAAGTTATGGACTATGATATCTGTGACGTCTGTCGTTGGCAAAATACGGGTATTATAAATATTGACGGTGGCCCTAACAAGATGACTCTCGCAGAAGCCAAAGAAGCTTACGCAAGGAGAAAAATCGTAAAAATTCTAGAATTTGATACAGTGTTGTTAAAAAACGGTCAAACGGCGACAATTGTCGAAAAGTTAAGTGAAGATACTTTTATTGCTGACATAGGAGATTCCCCGAAAGACTGGGATACCATAACAATTACAATCAATGATATTGAAAAAGTAGTGTATTGAAATAGCTAATATATTTGTATAGTGTTGGGAGTAACCTTAAATGAATAAGACTGGAAAAGAGAATTTAATCATTATTAACGGTAGCAAATATGTCCATTGTCCAGTATGTGGGACTGTTACAGCAGTGTATGACATCTTGACGTCTGTCAGTGGCAAAATACAGGAGAAACTAATATAGATGGCGGCCCTAATGAAATGACACTTGCAGAAGCCAAAGAAGCTTACGCAAAAGGGAATTCCAATAATATAAAATATATAGCTACTATTTCACTTTTCAACCATGTTTATAATTTCTTTTAAGCTTGGTTTGGTTTTTCTAATTCTATCCCATGACCTCATTTTTAAAAAAATCCCTAAATAGATGCCATTTATCTTTGGTAATTCGTTAGAAAGATTGTATTTCTCTCTAATCTCATCTTTATGACTTTCTACAAATTTGCTACGAGGTAAGCAATAAAAAATACCTTCCCCAAAATAACTTAAATCTTCATCAGATAGTTCAATAAGCTCTTCAGGTTTTACAAAAATCGCTCTATTCACTCTATCTTTGCCACTGGCAAAGGCTTTCTCCACAAACCTTTTATCTAGTCCCATCTTTATTTAACTCTCTCAAATTGTTTTAGTTCCAGAACAGTCAGTTCTTTAAATTCTTTTCCTGTTTCGTTTAAATATTTGTTAATTTTTCCAAGATTGTATTTCATAGGTGCTGATTTCACTCCATTTGGTAAACCAACTAGTCCGTCAAGTTCCATAAATGACTTATTTTCAAGTAGCTTTGAATTTGAAGTATTCATCTAGTTCCATTTTCTCCTTTTCAAATATTGCTATCTAAATTTATATCTACTATGTACTTTACCAAGAAAACTTCCTAACTTGGTAATTCCATTATTTCCACTACTTATCACCTCTCTTTTCATTATAGTTCATGCAATAACATTTAGCAATATTATTTCTCAAGTCAGCACTTCCACTTCTTTAGGCTCAACTATCCTATTTTGAGTTTTAAGGGAAATCCATTATCTCATGCTGATGCCTCTCCTCATTAAATTAAATAGTCAAAAAGATTCTATCTCACACCCTGAATATTACAAAACCATTGAAATATCACAACTAATAGGCTAGAATGGACATAGTAAGATATATTAGATGAGTCATTCTACTCAAAAAATATGACACTAAAATCCACGTTAGAAAGGACTGCTATGCCAGACAATCTCGCGCTTCGCATGCGCCCTAAAACCATAGACCAGGTCATCGGTCAGGAGCATCTGGTCGGACCTGGAAAAATCATCCGTCGCATGGTGGAAGCCAATCGCCTATCCTCCATGATTCTCTACGGACCTCCGGGAATCGGCAAGACCAGTATTGCCTCGGCCATCGCTGGAACGACCAAGTATGCCTTTCGGACCTTTAATGCGACAGTTGATAGTAAAAAGCGACTGCAAGAAATTGCGGAAGAGGCTAAATTCTCTGGTGGTCTCGTCCTATTGCTAGACGAGATTCATAGACTAGATAAAACCAAGCAAGACTTCCTCTTACCTCTCTTGGAAAGTGGTCTGGTCATCATGATTGGCGCTACGACTGAAAATCCTTTCTTCTCTGTCACTCCTGCCATTCGTAGCCGTGTTCAAATTTTTGAGTTGGAACCTCTGTCTAACCAAGACGTCAAGGAGGCCCTGCAGATAGCTCTAAGTAACCCTGAGCGTGGTTTTGATTTTCCAGTAGAACTAGATGAAGATGCGCTGGATTTTATTGCTACCTCTACAAACGGAGACCTTCGCTCTGCCTTCAACTCACTGGATTTGGCAGCTCTCTCTACCCCTGAGAATGATAAGGGCATCCGCCACATCACCCTCGACATCATGGAAAATAGCCTGCAGCAGAGCTACATCACTATGGATAAGGATGGAGATGGCCACTATGATGTTCTCTCAGCCCTGCAAAAGTCTATCCGTGGCTCAGATGTGGATGCCAGTCTCCACTATGCTGCCCGCTTGATTGAGGCTGGCGATTTGCCTAGTCTCGCTCGTCGTTTAACTGTTATCGCCTATGAAGATATCGGTTTGGCCAACCCTGAAGCCCAGATTCATACCGTGACTGCTCTGGACGCCGCCCAAAAGATTGGTTTTCCCGAAGCTCGCATTCTCATTGCCAATGTCGTGATTGATTTGGCCCTTTCTCCAAAATCCAACTCAGCCTATGTGGCTATGGATAAGGCTCTTGCCGACCTCAAAACATCAGGGCACTTGCCTATTCCGCGACACCTGCGTGATGGGCACTACAGTGGAAGCAAGGAACTGGGGAATGCTCAAGACTATCTCTATCCACACAACTATCCTGGAAATTGGGTCAAGCAAGACTATCTACCAGAAAAAATTCGTAATCATCACTATTTCCAAGCAGAAGATACTGGTAAATATGAACGGGCTTTGGCTCAAAGAAAGGAAGCTATCGACCGTTTGCGAAAAATCTGAAATCCTTTTCAAAAAATTGCACTTTCCTCTTGATTTTTTTTGAAAAAGTGGTATCATATAAACATAGAAACGCTGTGGTGTACGACTTCACACTTAAGTGTTGACCGACTATTTTTTGTATTATTAGGGAAACAAAAGTCTTCTAACAGCATGTAGGCCGTCTCACACGGAAACAGCTTCAGTTAGAGCGAGTTGCCCACCTGCTTAATTGCGCGGGTTCAATACAAACCGTGAAGTTTCGGCACCAATACAGCTTTTTTCTTTGCCTCCTTAGCTCAGCTGGCAGAGCAGCGGACTCTTAATCCGTGGGTCACAGGTTCGATCCCTGTAGGGGGCATCTAAATACAACAGGAAAAGCCTTGATAACCAAGGCTTTTTTGCTTGTCTATAACTGATTTACCCCATCATTTGTCCCACATTTTAAATCTATCTTTTCTTTTTGAATCAAATTACATCTTTACAAATAGTGTAAAGCCAGTTACTTTTGCTTTGATGCCATACAATATTTTCATGTAGAGAAGACAAATTTTATCTTCTCTTTTTATTTTCAAAATAATAAAAACTGATTTTCTTTTCATAAATCAGACTGAAACTTCCAAATTTTCCATTTTGTTTATTGACATTTCCTCTAAAAAGGTGTATAATATTTTTATTATTAAACTATACTATACTATACTATATAGGGGGTATTGAAATGAAATTTTCTAATCGTTTACTGCTATTCCTTGCAGGAGTTGTTTTTGTCCTTTTAGGACTTTTCCTATTTACAAACCCAGTAGCTAATCTTGTTGTTTACAGCTGGTGGATTGCATTTGGTTTACTGGTTTCTTCTATAGCAGCTATTTTAGGCTATTTCTCTGTACCAAAAGAGCTTCGCTCACCAGCTCATCTTTTCCAAGGGATTGTTAATCTTCTCTTAGCTCTTTACCTCGTTGCCTATGGCTTTGTGACGCTGCCAGTTGTCATTCCAACTATTTTAGGAATTTGGTTAATTGTAGAAGCCATTATAGCTTTCTTTAAAGGCAATCGTCTGGGATTGATTTTCCCTATTATTGGCAACCATATCATGTGGATAGCGTTGCTTGCATTTTTACTAGGTCTAGTGATTTTGTTCAATCCAGTAGCTACAAGTGTCTTTGTCGTTTATGTCGTTGCCTTTGCATTTTTAATTGTTGGTTTCACCTATATCCTTGATGCCTTTCGTAAATAATCTAGCTGCCATTTTGGGCATATTAAAATAGCTGGGAAGTTACATTCTCAGCTTTTTCTGTTGCCTCCTTAGCTCAGTTGGTAGAGCAGTAGACTCTTAAGCTATGGGGCGCAGGTTCGAGCCCTGCAGGGGGCACATCTAAATCAACAGAAATAAGCCTTGAAACCAAGGCTTTTTTTAACGTCTAATAGCTTTTTGTAGAAAAGTATTTAAAAATAAAAGAGAAGAGAATCTCTCACTCTCTTCTCAGTATATCTTATTAAATTTAGTTTTTCTTAATCTAGCTGATTTTCCTTTGCAACGACAAATTCCTTAACCAATCGATAGATAACAGCAAATATCGGTGTAAAGAATATCATCCCAAGTAGTCCGAAAAGATTCCCTCCAATACTAGCAGCCGCAAGCGTGAAAATAGCTGGCAAACCAATAGACTGACCTACAACTCTAGGATAAATAAGGTTTCCTTCAATCAGCTGTATAACTTGATATAGAAGAAGAGAAAGTAAGGCTTGAGTAGGACTCACTGTGAAGATAAAAATCGCTCCCACAACACAAGCAATCATAGGCCCTACATAAGGAATGAACGATAGCACTCCTGCAAAGATACCTGTCATTACTCCATAGGGTATCCCAAACACGCTGTAACCAACCGCTATCATAACTCCTATGATAACTGCTTCAATCAGCTGACTCATCAAAAATTGGTCATAAGTCTCTAGTGCTACTTGTCCAATGTAAGTCAACTTTATCACCACCTTCTCTGGAAGAAAAACTTTTAGAAGTCGACTCGTCATCGCTGCCAAATGTTCCTTACTGGATAAAAATAAAAAGGTGAAGACTATAATCAAAAAGGCATTCATCAAACTTGAAAAAATATTGCCGATATTACTAGTCAGACCTGATAAAAAACCTATCAAAGCTTGGCTAATAGAACTAGATTGTCCCTGTATGCCTGATACGATAGTTGACAACATGTCTTTGGTTACAAATTCCGAGCTGCCTAGAAATTTCCCAAGTTGAGTAAGGACTGTTGAAAGGACTGTTCCCAGCTGACTAATAGTCTGAGCTAGGGTTGGCAGCACCAAAACCAAAAGAGCAATCACGATTAAGATAAGAGCTAGGAAAACAAGTACCATGGCAATCGGACGACGCAACTCTGCCTTTACCTTCAATTTAACTAAGTACTGTTCAATTTTTTTCATAGGAACATTAAGCACAAAAGCAATAACAGCACCATAAATCAAGGTTGATATTACATCAAAGAGAGAGATTGCTCCTGATATAAAGCTCGATGCATTCAGAATTACAAGAGCAACCAGCCCTATAAAAAGTATTAACGGGGTGTATTTTTTTACTAAGTTCATAAATTCTCCTTAATAAACATGTTTAGATACGACTATACTATTTGGTTTTTCAAACTCTCGATTAAGGTAGGCTTGGTAAGTTCCTGGAGCGATAAATCCTTTGGGTGAGAGGATATCGGTGCCAGCCTGACCGACTATGGTATCAGCCAAGAGCACACAGTTTGTAGATAAGACAAAGTAGGATTTAAACTTAGATTTGATAAATTTATAAAGTTCCCCATCTGTCTCATGTCTGATTTTATAAGCGTAGGTGTAGTCTTCCTTACCATCCCCTGTCATGATTTTATCTGCACTTGGCTCCCATGGAATCGTCAGTTGTTTCAATTCAGCCAACTTTTTCTGAACTGCTTTTTCCATTTCAGGCGTCAAATCTATCCCATAACCAAAAAGCGTTTTTTGACTCTCACGTTTACATAGGTCAATGTACTTGTCACGATCACAGAAATATAAGACACCATCTCCTACCATGCCAAATAAGGTCTCAGAAGACGGATCATAGTTGCCATAAGAAATAACACGGCCTTGATAGCAGATATCCACATGACCAATTGCCGAAAACAGAGAGGTCTCAGCTGTATGAACAAAAATTTCAAGCTCCGCTGTCTTACCAGACTTCACTATTCCAAGATGGATATCTTCTTCCTCATCAGCATTTTCCAGCATAAATTTGTTAACTTTTGCTAAAGTTCTTGCAGGGATGAGAGCGGCTAGGACAATAGGTAAGCTCATTCTTACACGACGTTTGAGATGGTTTTTCCCAATTTCCTCCTCAAACAAGAAACCATCACGGATATTGGACACACCATAAAGGAAAAAATAAGCCCCTAATACAAAGAGTTGAAAGACAGAATTTCCTGTAGAGGACAAAAGACTAGTCCCACCAAGAAAAACTAGTACGAGTCCATCTAGTAAGAGACGAAAACGAGGTCGAATTTTGTTTTTGCGGTAGAGAACATAGGTGACAAGGTTAATACTAGCATGAAAAATCTGATAAACTCCAATCACAAGAGCCAAAATATAAATCGGCACATCCGTCGCAAGATTGGAGCCAAGCAAATATCCCAGCACTAACAATTTAACCAGTGCAACTCCCAAGGTGTCCGTTGACTGACTTTTTTTGAAAATACGTAATACTAAATCTAAGACCGTTGCTATCCAAGCTAAAAACAGAACCAGTCGAATAACCTTTACTGGCAACCAAGTCCCCGTGACCATCAAGATGAGACCTAGCAGAACAAACAAGAACCCCTGAGCAAGTAATTTCTTACCTGTCAGACCTAAAGATAGAATTTTCGCCATATAAAAACCTTTCAACAATAAAAATTAAACACTCCGATTAAACTGACTAGTAAATAGCCAACACTACAAACAGCCTGTGCCAGCAACATATGGTGACTAGAAATGACTGTAGTAATGTCACCATCTTGTCTTATGCACTTCTAAAATTTGTTATATTGATTAGAAACCAGAGCTTATAAAAACTAGCTAAACTCGAGAGATAGACACAATTGCGACGAAAAAATGTATAACCAATTCAACTTGTTAAGGTAAGAAAGCATTATTTCCAATCTATTAATTATTCATCTATTACCTATTATGACACAATATTCCCTATAGTTCAACTTTTTACTTGTTTTTATATTACACGGACTAAAAAGTTTTCAACAGTTGATTGCATGTGTTTTAATAAGTTTTAACCTTTCTTGGTTAGATAAAAAAAGAACCATACAGTTTAGAATCTGTATGGTTTTTGCCCCACTTTTGTCCCATTTTTAAATCATGACATTGAAAATACCTAAAATCACTTATATTTCAATATTTTTAATTGCTCTCAATATGAAAGTCCTTTCCAAATCCCTGTAGGGGGCATCTAAATCAACAGGAAAAAGCCTTGATTTACAAGGCTTTTTTGTGTAGTCTTAGCACTAAAAACGATAGAAAAAGCGGCCCTTCTGTACTGACCCCAAAAGTTGGACAGAAAAAACCTAACTTTTGTGGCGCAGTTCATTAGCGCCACATAAAGTTATTTAAGCATCTCCTTTTCTCTCATTACCATTTTCTGTTATAATAAATTGTACTTCTAAAATAGAAAGGTCTTAAGATGACAACTCTTATTAAACATAAACGTGTAGAATTTTCAGAACTTTTTTATGACTTAGTTTTTGTTTTTGCAATTTCAAAAGTAACTACTTTAATCGACCATCTTCATAACGGTATTTTGACTTGGAATTCTTTCCTTGATTTTTTCATTGCTATTTTGGTTCTCATCGATTCCTGGATGATTCAAACCGATTATACCAATCGCTATGGAAAGAACTCTTTATTTAACATGGTAATCATGTTTATCAAAATGGGACTTTTACTCTTTATAGCCAATATGATTGGACCTGATTGGCAACAATATTTTCATTATCTCTGTTGGGCTATTGGTACATTAACCCTTACCTTATTTTTTCAATATTTGGTTGAATTTTTTAGAAAATCAACCGATGATGTTGAACGGGAAAGTATCAAAGATTTTCTATGGATAACAGGTCTAGGAAGTTTAGGAGTCTATCTAGCAGCTCTTCTTCCTATTTACGTTAGAGTCTATATCTTCTTTGCTAGTATTCTGTTTATCTTTATTATGCCAAGTATCTTGCTTAATAAAGATAAGCATTACCAGGTAAATCTCCCCCATTTAATCGAGCGCATCTCCCTTCTTGTCATTATTACGTTTGGAGAGATGATTACGAATCTAGCTAACTTCTTTACAATCGAGAATTTCTCGATTTATTCGGTTCTTTATCTCATTATTATGATTTCTCTGTTCTTGTTTTATTTTGGTCAATTCGACCATGCTATTGATGAAAAATCTAATCAAAAGGGACTATTTCTAATTTACAGTCACTATCCTATTTTCATTGGACTTATGATGATGACTGTATCGATGAGTTTTCTTCAGAATCCTGAAGCTAATCGTCTCTTTGCAACCAGCTTCTCTTATATCGGATTTGGCCTCTTTCAAGCTGCTGTCCTAGTAAATGGGCCCTATAACAAACACTATCTTCGCTATTCGAAAAGTTACTACTGTGTCCAAGCGACACTCTATCTGGCTGCCTTTATTCTCTCTTTAATCTTTGCTTCTAATCCTATAATAGTAGTGAGTATAACAACCATTTTAGCTCTAGCTATAGCCATTCATTTTATTTATTTTTATATGACACAGAATAAAAAATATTCCAAATCTAACTGGGAGTTATTTTAATGAGTTTATAACATTAAAAAGCTTTGGGAACCAAGGCTTTTTTGCTTTCTATCTAAACTTTTTCATAAGGTATTTTCGTACAGGTGCTTCAATGGTTTTAACGATTTCAAAACCTTCTTTTTGATAGAGATGCTTGGCTGCTTGATTTGACTCGAAGACATTTAGAGAAATACTATCTATGTCTCCATTTTCAAAAGCCAAACTAACAAATTTCCTTAATGCCTGGCTACCTAAGCCTTGCCCCTGTTTCTGGGGGTTGATAAAAAATCTCCCGATATGAAGATTCCTGTCTTCTAGCCTGATTTTCTGGATAAGCCCCACAAACTCTTGTCCTTCAAAGATTGAAAAGATTCCTTCCAAATTTTGCAAAACTTGAATTGTCAAGGGAAAAGGAATCATTGTTCCCATCCATTGTTCTTGAAAAACTTTGCCAAGGGAGTTGGACCATTGGCAGACGAGCTGAGCATTTTCTGTGCCCACATTTTCTTCAAAACGAATTGTCATCTTGACCTCATTATCTTGTTTATGTTTCTCCATTATACTACTTCTCCCATTTTTTACGAATAGATAAGTATGATTGATTTTTATTTTTTTCTTGTCGGGAGCATTCTCGCATCCTTTCTTGGTTTGGTCATTGACCGTTTTCCAGAGCAATCTATTATCCAACCTGCTAGTCACTGCGATTCCTGTCAGACTCGCTTGCGTCCGCTAGATTTGATTCCTATCCTTTCGCAGGTGGTTAATCGTTTTCGCTGTCGCTACTGCAAGGTTCGCTATCCTGTCTGGTATGCCTTCTTTGAACTAGGCTTAGGACTCCTCTTTCTAGCTTGGTCTTGGGGCTGGCTTTCCTTGAGTCAAGTCATCCTAATCACTGCTGGTTTGACCTTGGGCATCTACGACTTTCGCCATCAGGAATATCCCTTACTGGTCTGGCTTGTCTTTCATCTACTCCTAATAGCCTGCTCCGGCTGGAATCTGGTCATGATTTTCTTCCTTGCTCTTGGAATTGTGGCTCATTTTATCGATATTCGCATGGGCGCAGGGGATTTTCTCTTTTTAGCTTCTTGTGCTCTCGTCTTTAGCGTAACGGAGTTACTGATCTTGATTCAGTTTGCTTCTGCGACGGGAATTCTAGCCTTTCTCCTGCAAAAGAAAAAGGAAAGACTTCCTTTCGTGCCTTTCCTCTTGCTTGCTGCTTGTGTGATTATTTTTGGTAAGCTACTGCTTGTTTGATAAAGTCCTGAATTGGCTCTCCTTGATGAAGAGCTTTTACGATTTTTGAACCGACGATAACGCCATCTGATACCGCATTGAAGCGTTCTACATCGGCTTGACTAGATACGCCAAAACCTGTCAAAACTGGGATATCGGCCACTTGATGAAGTTGTGCCAAGTGCTTGTCCAAATCTGCACGGTAATTGCCTGATTTCCCTGTCACCCCGTTGATAGCAACGGCATAGACAAATCCTTCTGCCCCTTTAATCAACTCTTTCTGGCGCTCAATCCCTGTGGTCAAGCTTACTAAAGGAATCAAAGCAATGTCTGTATCTGCCAAAAATGGCTCTACAAAATTGGCATGCTCATGAGGAAGGTCTGGAATAATCAAGCCCTTAACCGCTGTATCTGCCAAATCTTTGACAAAGTTCTCCACACCGTACTGAAAGAGGGGGTTGAAGTAGGTCATGATGACCAGTGGAATCTCTGTTTGAATGGTTTTCAAGGTTTCAACCAAAGCCTGAGTAGAAGTTCCGTGGGCTAGACTGCGCAAGCCAGCTTCTTCTATAACAGGTCCATCTGCGACAGGATCTGAAAAGGGAATACCGACTTCAATAGCCGAAACACCCAAATCTTCTAAAAAGTTGATTGTTTCAGCGAGTCCAGCCAAACCTTTCTCATGGTCTCCAGCCATGATATAAGGAACGAAAATTCCTTTTCCAGCTGCTTTAATAGCATTTAATTTTTCTGTTAGTGTCTTAGGCATGAGCTTCTCCCTTCTTTGCTGCATCTGCTTCCAAGCGGTCTTTGACTTGAACCACATCCTTGTCACCACGACCTGATAGACAGACTATCATGGATTTGTCTGGACCGAGTTCTTTGGCCAATTTCACCGCAAAGGCGATAGCATGGCTAGATTCTAAGGCTGGGATAATCCCTTCCACACGAGACAAGAGCTGGAATCCTTCCAAGGCTTCTTCGTCTGTCACAGGAACATAGCTGGCACGTTTAATATCGTGGTAGTGAGAATGTTCTGGACCGATACCAGGATAGTCCAAACCTGCTGAGATAGAGAAGGCTTCAAGAATTTGACCATGGGCATCTTGGAGCACATCCATGAGGGAACCGTGAAGGACACCCGGACGACCCTTGGTCAAGGTAGCTGCGTGGTGCTCTGTGTCTACACCAAGTCCAGCTGCTTCAGCCCCATACATAGCTACAGACTCATCTTCTACAAAGGGATGGAAGAGGCCGATAGCATTAGAACCACCACCAACACAGGCTACTAGGGCATCTGGCAAATCTTGACCTGTCAAGTCACGGTACTGTTGTTTAGCTTCTCTACCGATGACACTTTGGAAATCACGAACAATTTCTGGGAAAGGATGAGGCCCCAAGGCAGAACCAAGGATATAGTGGGTATCATCGATATTAGCCACCCATGAACGAAGGGCTGCATTGACCGCATCCTTGAGCACGCGCGAACCATCTGTCACAGCCTCAACCTTGGCTCCTAAAAGTTCCATGCGGAAGACATTGAGAGCTTGGCGTTTGACATCTTCCTCACCCATGTAGATAGTACATTCCATGTTAAAGAGGGCTGCAGCAGTTGCAGTTGCTACACCGTGCTGACCAGCACCTGTTTCAGCGATAATTTTCTTTTTACCCATGCGTTTGGCAAGCAAAACTTGTCCCAAGGCATTGTTAATCTTGTGGGCCCCTGTATGGTTAAGGTCTTCACGTTTGAGATAAATCTTGGCTCCGCCAATATGCTGGGTCAAGTTTTTTGCGTAGTAAAGGGGCGTTTCACGTCCTACATACTGGCGTAAGAGCTGGTTTAATTCCTCTTGGAAACTTGGATCTGCCTGACTTTCACGATAGGCCTTCTCCAACTCCAAAACTGCTGTCATCAATGTTTCTGGGACAAAACGTCCTCCGAATTTTCCGTAAAATCCATCTTTATTTGGTTCCTGATATGCCATGCTTTACCCTCTCTATAAATCTTCTAATCTTTTCATGATCTTTTTGTCCATCTGTCTCCACTCCGCTCGATACATCTACTGCATAGGGAGTAAAGTGTTGAATTGCTTTTACTACATTGTCTTCCTTAAGCCCACCTGCGATAAAGAAGGGCTGAGCTAGTCCAGTCGTATCCAGTTGACCCCAGTCAAAGGTCTGGCCACTTCCTGCCACAGGAGCATCAAAGAGTAGATAATCTGCTTGAGAATTGGGCACATGACCCTCGCCATCCACCTGAACAGCCTGAATACTAGCACAGGGCAGGTCCTCAAACAAATCATCCGCTACCTGACCGTGAACTTGAACCAAATCCAAGCCAGCTTTGTCAATCGCTTCTAGCAGTTCTGCCCGACTTGGTGAAACAAATACACCAACCTTTTTGACGTCTGAAGGAATGAACTTTGCCAATTCAGCAGCCTGATCCAAGGTCACCTGTCTTTTACTAGGTGCCAAGACAAAACCGATGTAGTCCGCCCCTGCTGAAACGGCTGTTTCCACCGCTTCCTTTGTCGATAATCCGCAAATTTTAACCTTTGTCAATCTGCAACTCCTTGATTCTCTGGGCTACATCTTCTGCCTGCATGAGAGCTGTCCCTACTAAAATTCCGTTAAAGTATGGTGCTACTCGCTCTGCATCCTGCCCTGTGAAAATAGCCGATTCAGAAATGTACAAGCAATCATCTTTGAAATGTTTAGCCAAATCTACACTGGTCTGCAAGTCAACTTCAAAGGTGGTCAAGTTACGGTTATTGACCCCGATAATCTGGGCACCAAGTCTGTGAGCCACTTCTAGTTCAGCTAGATTGTGAGTTTCCACTAAAACTTCCAGACCAAGCTCTGTCGCATAGTCATAAAGTTTCTTAAGACGTTCTTCTGACAAGGCTGCCACAATAAGCAGGATGACTGTCGCACCTGCATTGCGAGCGCGGATGATTTGCTTTTCATCGATAATAAAGTCCTTGTTAAGCGTCGGAATCTGTACCTGACTGGAAATCTCCCGTAGATAATCCAAATGCCCTTTAAAGAAAACCTCATCTGTCAAAACCGAAATCATCACTGCACCATTTGCTTCATAAGTCTGGGCTTGTTGCACAATATCCACATCGAGATTGATATCTCCCAAACTAGGACTAGCCTTCTTAACTTCAGCGATTACCTGTAAACGGTCTTGGTGTTGTTTTAGATAGTCAGCCAAGCGATAGGTCTGGCGCAGGGGCTGGATTTCCTCCAGCTCCATCTGCTCCACCTCACGCGCCTTCTGCTCCAAAATTCGTGCTAAAAATTCCTGACTCATTTTTGGTACTCCTGTAACAGTCTGAGTTTTTCAAGGGCCTTGCCACTAGCAATCACTTCACGAGCCAAGGCAACTCCTTCCTTAATACTAGCTACCTTACCATTGGCATAGAAACCAAGACCAGCATTTAAGACTGT
This sequence comes from Streptococcus mitis, assembly GCF_026782895.1. Taxonomy (GTDB): domain Bacteria; phylum Bacillota; class Bacilli; order Lactobacillales; family Streptococcaceae; genus Streptococcus; species Streptococcus mitis_CB. The sequence goes on along the minus strand of NZ_JAKUXJ010000005.1, from coordinate 27,974 downwards.
AGTTTCCAAGAATGGGCTTGGTTCGTTTTTAAGAACGCTAAGCAAAATTTCTGCATTTTCCTGAGCGTTGCCTCCACGAATATCTTCGATAGCGTAGCGTTCCATTCCCAAATCCTCTGGAGTAAAGCTTGACAAGGTGATTTCGCCATTTTCCAGAAGAGCAATCTTGGTTGTTCCATTCAAGCCAGCTTCATCCAATCCTTCTGGCCCAACAACAACGATGGCACGTTTGCGACCCATATTTTTCAAAACCTGAGCTGTACTTTCTAGAAGTTCTGGACGACTAATACCAAGAAGCTGTGTTTCCAAAGCCATTGGGTGAATCAGGGGACCAGTCAAGTTCATAATCGTTGGAATTCCCAATTCCAAACGAGCTGGCATGATATATTTCATAGCTGGGTGCATATTTTTAGCAAAGAGAAAGACGATTCCAGTTTTATCAAAGACCTTACCTAGTTCAGCTGGTTTGAGGTCTAAGTTGATTCCCAAGGCTTCGAGAACATCTGCAGAACCAGATTTAGAAGAAATCGAGCGGTTACCGTGTTTTGCCATGTGAACACCGCCACCAGCCAAGACAAAGGCTGCAGTTGTGGAGATGTTAAAGCTGAAGGACTTGTCCCCACCTGTACCACAGTTGTCCATGGCACCATGAATTTCAGTTGGAATATGTTGGGCATGTCCTCTCATAACTTGGGCAATAGCTGTACGCTCTTCAGGTGTTTCCCCCTTCATCTTAAGAGCTAATAGAAGAGAAGCAATCTGCGCTTCCGTTACACGTCCAGTAACGATACGCTCAATGACATCTGTCATCTCCACACTTGATAAATCTTGAAATTTCGCTAACTTTTCAATAATCTCTTTCATCCTAGTTTCCTCACTTTACAACCTGCTCGATAAAATTCCGAATAGAAGACAAGCCATCTGGCGTTCCAATACTCTCTGGATGGTACTGGAAGCCATAAATTGGAAGAGTTTTGTGTTGAATTCCCATAATAGCTTGGTCATCAGTCGAACGAGCTGTCACTTCAAAGTCTTCTGGCATGTCTTCAATCAAAATACTGTGGTAACGCATGACCGCACGGCCATCCTCGATGCCTTGATATAAAATAGATGGGGCTTCAAAGCTGATATTGCTCTGTTTCCCATGCATGACTTTTGGAGCCAATCCTAGCTTACCACCAAAGACTTCTGCAATGGCTTGGTGGCCCAAACAAATCCCAAGAATCGGCTTCTTGCCAGCAAAATCACGAATCATGTCTTCCATCTTTCCAGCATCAACTGGCCAACCAGGACCAGGAGAAAAGACCAGACCATCTGCTTTTTCAGCTTCTTCATACAGCTTGGGATCATCATTTCTCAAGACCTGTACTTCTGCAAAATTCCCAATGTATTGGGCCAAGTTATAGGTAAAAGAATCATAGTTGTCAATCAATAAAATCATGGTCTTAGTTCTCCAATTCTAGTCATAGATTTAGCTTTGTTAATGGTTTCTTGGTATTCGTTTTGGGCGATGGAGTCGTAGACAATCCCTGCCCCAGCCTGCACATAGGCTGTTTGAGTTTTGAGAATCATAGTTCGGATGGCAATGGCAAAATCCATATCACCCGTCGCAGACAAGTAGCCGATTGCTCCTGCGTATACGCCACGTTTTTCTGTTTCCAGTTCATAGATGCGTCTCATCGCTCGAATCTTTGGTGCTCCTGAAACTGTTCCAGCAGGAAGTGTTGCTTTCAAGGCATCCATGGCTGTGAGTTCTGGAAGCAAACGCCCCTTGACCACACTGGTCAAATGCATAACATAACGGAAAAGCTCCACTTCCATATACTTAGTGACTTGGACACTGGCCGTTTCAGAGATGCGACCAATATCATTTCGTCCCAAGTCTACTAACATCCGATGCTCTGCTGTTTCCTTCTCATCCGAAAGCAGGTCTGTCGCCAAAGCCTTGTCTTCTTCATCCGTAGCTCCTCTTGGTCGCGTACCTGCAATCGGATTGGTTGTTACGATGCCGTTTTTGACAGAAACCAAACTTTCTGGACTGGCACCGATGATTTGATAATCTCCAAAATCATAGAAATAAAGGTAATTAGAAGGATTAGTCACGCGGAGATTTCTGTAGAAGTCAAATGGATTTCCAGTAACTTCTGCTGAGAAGCGCTGACTGAGTACGCACTGGAACATGTCGCCATTACGAATCAAGTCACGAGCTGTTTCCACCATTTCCTCAAATTTTTGAGGAGCGATATGCGGTTTGAAGTCTAACGGAGATAGATCCAAGTCTTCAAATTCATTTGTAGCAGGAATGCGTAATTCCTCAAGCACTTGGTTTAAGGCTTTTTCCAAGTCTTCTTGACTACGCTCACTATAGAGAGCATCCTCGATGACATGAATTTTTTCCTTCTTGTGGTCAAAGACCATGTAACTCTCATAGACAAAGAAATGCATGTCTGGAGTCCCAATTGTATCTTGAGGGATTTGACCAATTTCTTCATAAAGCGAAATCATATCGTAGCCAACAAATCCAATGGCTCCCCCACCAAAAGGGAGATCTGAATGGTGTTGGCTCTTATGAGTCACTTCATAAAGACAATCCAAGGGATCACGATCAATCACTTGCCCATTTTGATAAAGGACCCCATTTTCAAACTTAATCTCAAAAACAGGATTATAGGCTAGGATAGAAAAACGAGCTGTTTCCTTGTCCCTCGGAATACTTTCTAAAATAACCTTGTGTTGCCCCTTTAGGCGCATATAAGCCAAGATTGGTGATAAGACATCTCCATGAATGATTCGTTCCATTGTATTTTCCCTTTCAGTTCTAATTCTAGTTCGTGACAACTGTATGAAAAATCCCCACGCAAAATAACTTGCGTGAGGACGAAATTCGCGGTGCCACCTCAATTATAGGATTTCTCCTATCTCTCATTCCTGTCTCAGAAACCTCCTGTAACAGGCTGTGCGATAAAGGGCACTCCCTTGAGAATTATGTTTTCTTCTCTCGTTTCAGATGGACCCAACCTTACAGCTTTCTCTGCTTGTTTCCAGTAACCACAAGCTCTCTGTGAGAGAAAAGACTGTAATTTTTCCATCTCTTATTTTTTAGCTTCAAGGTAGTCTGCAATAGCAGCTACATCCTTGTCTCCACGACCAGAGACATTGATGATGATAATCTCATCTTTACTTAGTTTCGGTGCACGTTTAACTGCTTCTGCGATGGCATGCGAACTTTCAATCGCTGGGATAATTCCTTCTGTCTTACTAAGAAGGAGCAAGGCTTGAACCGCTTCTTCATCTGTCGCTGCCACATATTCTACGCGGCCAGAATCTTTAAAGTAGGCGTGTTCTGGACCAACCCCTGGATAGTCCAAACCAGCTGAGATAGAGTAAACTGGAGCTAGCTCTCCATCTTCCTTAAAGACTGCATAGGTCTTCATGCCGTCAACAATTCCGATACTACCTTTTGTCATAGTAGCTGCGTGCTTGTCTGTGTCAAGTCCATGACCAGCAGCTTCGACCCCAACCAATTTAACTTCTTCATCAGCCACATACTGTGAAAAAGCACCAATGGCATTGGAACCACCACCTACACAGGCAATAACGTAGTCTGGTAAACGGCCTTCTTTTTCTAAGATTTGACGGCGAGATTCTTCACTGATGACCTTTTGGAATTCATGAACAATTGTAGGATAAGGGTGAGGACCTACAGCAGATCCCAGAACATAGAAGGCTTCAAGGTCATTCATCCATGCTCCAAAGGCTGCATCAACCGCATCCTTAAGAGTTCGTGTTCCCGTTTCAACTGCATGAACAGTTGCTCCCATCATCTCCATACGGAAAACATTGAGACGTTGACGTTCCACATCCTCTGCTCCCATGTAGACATCACAGGCCATCCCAAACTTGGCTGCAGCCGCTGCTGTCGCAACACCGTGCTGACCAGCTCCTGTTTCCGCAATCACTCGTTTTTTGCCCATACGTTTGGCAAGAAGGATTTGTCCTAAAACGTTGTTGAGCTTGTGAGAACCAAGGTGGTTCAGGTCTTCGCGCTTGAGATAAATCTTAGCGCCACCTAAGTGCTCTGTCAAACTTTCCGCAAAATAGAGCGGTGTTTCGCGACCTGAATAGTCCTTTAAGTAATGGCGAAATTCTGCCAAAAATTCTGGATCATCCTTGTACTTGTCAAATGTCACTTCCAATTCATCTAGCAAAGCCTGAATCGGCTCCGGTACAAAACTACCACCAAATTGTCCAAAATAACCTTTAGTTGTCATAAAATTTTTCCTCTTTCTGTATTGATTTCAAGATATGAAAAAGCCCACACACAGAAAATTACTCTGCGTGAGGGCGTTGGTAACGCGGTGCCACCTCAATTATAAAGGGACTATCCCTTTACATCTCTGCCTTGTCTAACAACAAGTTGCACTGTAAGGTGTGCGCACCGAATTTTCATTGTTTCAAATTCATTTTTAAAATCAGCCCACTTTCACTACTTCCAACCACCTGTTCACAATCACCACAGGCTCCCTGAAGATCAAAAATAGTTACTTTTCTGATTTGTTGAACTTATTTTAATACTTTGTTTTTTCTTTGTCAAGACTTTTTTACAATTTTTTTGATGAAACTAGTACTTTTTCAGAAACTGTTTTGAAAGTCTCAATGATATAGTCCACTTCTTCATCGCTTAATTTAGTGTGAAGAGGGAGCGTAATTTCATTTTCAAAGAAGGCATAAGCTTTAGGATAGTTCGCCATATCAAAGCCAAGATTCTTATAGGCTGTCAAGAGCGGAAGCGGTTTGTAGTGGACGTTACTTGCGATTCCTGCTTTGGCCAATTCTTGGATGATGAGATTGCGTTCTTCTAAGCTTGCTCCATCTACATGGGTGATGTAGAGGTGGCGTGAAGATTCGACAGTATCAGTCTTGTGTGCCAAAGGATGGATGCGAGAACCTGCAAAACCAAGATCATAGCGATCCACGATGTCCTTACGACGTTCTAGCAAACCAGGGTAACGATCCAATTGTACCAAACCAAGTGACGCCATGATATCGGTCATATTGCACTTGTAGGCTGGTGTGACGATATCGTATTCCCATGAACCCAGTTGCATCTTGGCAAGAGCATCCTTAGTTTGCCCGTGAAGAGAAAGGATTTGGAATTCCTTGTACATCTCTTCGTCATCAATCGCTGGATTGGCTTTCCAAGTCGCACTTCCTCCCTCAGCAGTTGTAAAGTTCTTAACGGCGTGGAATGAGAAGGAAGTAAAGTCAGCGATAGAACCAGCTGGTTGTCCTTTATAAGTAGATCCCAAAGCATGGGCACTATCAGAAACAATCACGATACGGTTAAAGGCTTTTTGCCACTTGCTTGAAGCAGTAAAGATATCACGTTTCTTCTCCACAACTTGGAACAAACGGTCATAGTCGCAAACAATCCCCGCAAGCTCAACTGGAATGATTACCTTAGTTTTCTCAGTGATAGCTTGCTCAAGCAGGTCATAGTCCATCTCAAAGGTATCTGCTTGGATATCCACCATGACAGGAGTCGCTCCTACGTGAGTGATAACACTACATGAAGCTGTATAGGTCATGGCTGGAACGATGACTTCATCACCAGGTCCCACTTCCAAAACGCGTAAAATCAACTCAAGAGCGGCAGTCGCAGAGTTAAGACAGACAGTCTTGGGCGTCTGTGTGTATTGAGACAAGCGATGCTCCAGTTCTTTTGTCTTAGGACCTGTTGTAATCCAACCAGAACGCAGGGTATCCGCTACTTCAGCAATTTCAGCTTCGGTGATATCGGGTGGTGAAAATGGAATATTGTAATTTGGCATTGATTTGCTCCTTTTATCTGTGCTCATTTTCTCATGACTACTTTATTTTAGCACTTCAAACACGGTTTGAAACATGATTTTGATGTCTCCAAGGAAACTAAATTCTCGGAGATAGTCGAGGTTATAGCGCATCTTTTCAGGAAGGACGTGTTCTACATAGGCTTGGTCAACTGACAGGCCTTTTTCGGTCATTTGACTGATAATAGTGTCCTCATCCTTGTAGTTGATGCTGGCTGGAGAGGTGATCCCTGCTGGCAAAAGCAAGGTTGCCATCATTTCAGGGCTATACTGCTCTGTGTAGCGTGGCACTTCAGGTCGTGTACCGACAAAGGACATTTCGCCTTTAAGGACATTGACCAGCTGAGGCAGTTCGTCCAAACGCACACGGCGGATAAAATTGCCAACCTTGGTAATGCGACTATCATTAGCAGAAGTCACTAAACTTCCTTTTTTGTCTGCATCCGTCACCATGGTACGGAACTTCCAAATCTTGAAAGATCGATTATACTGGGTCACGCGCTCTTGCTTGTAAATGACGGGTCCCTTGCTATCCAACTTGATACAAATGCTCAAGATGAGAAAGACTGGGGAAGTCAAAATTAGCAAGACCAAGGCCAGAACCCAGTCCAAGCAACGCTTGAAAATCAGCGAACCCTTCCTTTTAGAGACAAGCTGGTAGTAAGACTCAACCTCGCTTGATTTCATTTCCACGGGCAAGTCTTCCCATTTCAGCATGCTATTTCTCCTTTGTTTTTATTATACTATTTGTCAACATTTTTCATTATACCACAAAATGGAAAAGGCGGTGAAAGAAATCTGTAATTTTAAGGATTTCCTTCTTATACTCAATGAAAATCGAAACGCAAACTAGGAGGCTAGCCGCAGGCTGTTCAAAGTACTGCTTTGAGGTTGCAGATAAAGCTGACGTGGTTTGAAGAGATTTTCAAAGAGTATTAGGACATGGCTCCAGCCTGCAAGCTATACATCTTGTGATAGGTTCCTCCCAAGGCCAAGAGTTCCTCATGGGTTCCACTCTCGATGATGCGCCCCTTGTCCAAAACATAGATACAGTTGGCATCTTGGATAGTTGAAAGGCGATGAGCAATAGCAATGGTCGTCCGCCCCTGTCTCATCTTAGCTAGAGAATCTTGAACCAAACTTTCTGTTTCAGAGTCAATATTTGCTGTCGCTTCATCCAAAATCAGGATTTTAGGCTGACTGGCAACAGTTCTAGCAAAGGCAAGAAGCTGGCGCTGTCCAGTAGAGAAGCTCGAACCACGCTCGGAAACAGGGGAATCATAACCCTGCGGAAGCTCCTGAATAAAGGAATCTGCATCCACAAAGGCAGCCGCAGCCTGTACCTCTTCATCACTAAGATCTTGGTACATGGCGATATTGGACTTGATAGTCCCGTGATAGAGGAAGGGATCCTGCAAGACCAGACCGATATTTTTTCTCAACTCTTCCTGACTGTAGTTCCTAATATCCACACCATCTAAGAGAACTCTCCCTGACTGGAATTCATAAAAGCGCATAAGAACATTGATAATAGACGATTTCCCTGAACCTGTATGGCCTACAAATGCAATGGTTTCACCCTTGTTAACCGAAAAGGAAATATCATCCAGAATCTGATGTTTACCGTCATACGAGAAACACACATGTTCAAAACGAATATTGCCTTCTTGGATTTTGGCTTGCCCATCTTTTTGAAGGGGCTCATAGGTCCTCTCGTCTATCAGGGCAAAGACACGACCTGCAGAAACCATAGAAGTTTGAAGGGTTGAAAAGTTTTGCGTTACTTCAATCAAGGGGTCAAAGAGACGATTGATATACTGGATAAAGGCATACATGGTTCCTGCTGTTATCCCGATAGAAAGGCCACGATAGCCAAAATAAGCCATCAAGACCGCATAACCTAAGAGTTTCAGCAAACTCATGGCAGGTCTCAAAAAGAGGGCATCCAAGGCTACAGAACGGTTGGCATAGACCAAGTGTTCTCGGTTGATCTCATCAAATTCCGCCTGCAGGCGCTTCTCTTGATTAAAGGCCTGGATAATCCTGATTCCCTCGATGTTTTCAGCCAGCTTGCTATTGATATCTGACAAGAGACTTCTGGTTTTCTCAATGATTTTCACTGATTTTTTCCGATAGAGATTGACCAAAAGGAGAATCAAGGGGAGAAAGAGCAAGACTAAAGCAGTCAAACGAAAATCCAACACCAACATGGTATAAAGGGTTGTCAGAAAAATGAAAACTGCTGAGATAAAGCTAGATAAAATCCCTGAAAACATATCGCTGATGGTCTCAGTATCATTGGTCAAACGAGAGACGATGGAACCTGCTGGCGTCTTGTCAAAATAAGACATGCCCAGCTTCTCCATATTGGCAAAGGCATCTCGACGAATATCCCTAACAATACTGTAAGACACCCGCGCAAAGAGAAGATTGCCGACATACTGGACCAGAGTTTGTAGGATATAAAGGCCATAGTAGGCCAGCAAAACGGTCACAGCGAGTCGGTTGAGATTGCTGAGATACTGGTCGATAAAGTGGGAAGCCACAAGGGGAATGACACTTTTGATGACCGTCGTCGCTAGGAGAAAACTGAGTGCCAAAAAAGTCAGGAGTCCATAGGGCTTGAGATAGGACATCAAGCGCTTCAATACAGCCCATTGTTCTTGTTTATTCTGCATCTTCTTCTCCTTTCATTTCCAACTGCTGAGACTGGTAGGTTTGGGCATACCAGCCATCCAAGGCTAGCAAGTCATCGTGCCTACCTCGTTCGATAATCTGTCCATTTTGCAGAACTAAAATCAGATCTGCATGGACAACTGCACTGAGACGATGAGCTGTGATAATGGTTGTCTTGTCCTTTCGCGTCTCCTTAAGATTGTCGATAATGGCATATTCTGTCTTGGCATCCACGGCTGACAAAGAATCATCCAAAATCAAGATATCAGGGTCTAAAATCATAGCCCGACTCATGGCCAGACGCTGCTTTTGACCTCCAGAGAGACTGACTCCTTTTTCACCAATCAAGGTATCAAATCCCTGAGGCATGGCTACAATGTCTTGGTAAACTTGGGCTAGCTTAGTCGCTTCCTCGACCGCTGAAAGTGGTAAATCAGGATTCCCAAAGCGAATATTGTCTGAGATAGAGGTCGCAAAGAGAAACTGGTCCTGAGGGACGTAGCCCATAAGACTGCGAAGGTCTGTCAGACGATAGTCACGAATATCGTAGCCATTTAGATAAATGGCTCCCTTATCCACATCGTATTCACGCAAGAGGAGTTTGATCAAGGACGTTTTACCAGAACCTGTCTGCCCAACCAAGCCCAGAGTTTGCCCTTTTTCCAAACTAAAGTGAACATTTGTCAGTGTTTCCTCATTTTCAAAGGCAAAGCTATCAATGGCATACTGCAAGCGCCCATTTTCAATACTGTCTAGAGGAAACTCAGGGTCTTGTACAGGTGATTCCTGAGACAAAAGATTCTCAATCCGCTGGTAGGAAACCTTCCCTCGCTGAGTAATATTAAAGAGAAAGCCGATGGCCATGAGAGGCCAAACCAGCATATCCAAATAGCTGATAAAGGTAACCAGATTTCCAACCGTAATCTGCCCTTTCTGAACCATCAAGGAGCCGACCAAGAGGGTTAAAACATAGGAGGAACCAACAAACAAGAGAACCATGGGGTCAAAGAGACTATCGTATTTCATGGTTTGAAGATTCTTTTGGAAGGTCAATTCATTGACTACCTGAAAGGACTTCAACTCGTCCGCCTGGTACCCGAAAGACTTGGTCACTTTGATACCTGATACAGACTCCTGCACCTTGTTATTGAGTTCAGAAAAGGCAGCCTGTGATTCGCCAAAAGCCTTGTGGGTCTTTCTCCCTAGACGACTGGTCGCATAAGCCATGAAAGGTAGGGGCAAAATGGCAACCAGAGTCATCTGCCAGGAAATGCTAAAGAGCATGGTCAGCAAAGTCACCAGAGCCGTGATAGAGGCATCTACCGCAGACATGACCCCACCACCTGCGAGACGGGTTAAGGCATTGATATCGTTGGTGGCATGCGCCATCAGGTCCCCCGTCCGATAGGTTTGATAAAAGGCTGGAGACATTTTTGTGAAATGCTCAAACAAGCGAGACCGCATAATCTGCCCCAGACGATAGGAAGTACCAAGGATATACATGCGCCAAACATAGCGTAGATAGTACATACCCAAAGCTGCAAGAAGCAGATAAAGGAGGTTCAAGAGCAAGTCCTGCTGGCTTAATTGCCCCAATGTAATTGCATCAATCACCCGCCCCATAACCATAGGGGGAATGAGATTGAGGACGGAAACCAAGACCAAGGCCACAATTCCGACTAGATAACGGCGTTTTTCTAACTTGAAAAACCACCAAAGTTTTTGAATAATGGACATAAAATCCCTTTCTGATTGCAAATGGAAACCTGAGGCCAATACTCAATGAAAATCAAAGAGCAAACTAGGAAACTAGCCGCAGGCTGCTCAAAGCACTGCTTTGAGGTTGTAGATAGAACTGACGAAGTCAGTAACCTACATACGGCAAGGCGACGTTGACGCAGTTTGAATTTGATTTTTGAAGAGTACAAGACCCCAGGTTTTTCTTATTCATAGGTTACGACTGTGACCGCACCCTTGTCATACTCAGCGATAAAGATATTGGCTACATTGTCATGCCCTTGCTTGCTGAGATTATCAAGCAGCCACTCTTCGCTACGACCAATCGATTCCAAGACGTCTACTTGGATCACACCGTCAGTCACAACTGGATACTTAGGATTTTCATCTCCCATTTGGACCACGATGAGTTGGCCATTTTGTTCTTGCACAGCTCGTTTAACTTGCTTCATCTGGAAAATTCCTTGGCTACGAAGTTTGAGGGCTACATCCGATGCAGACAAGCCAACTGAACGACAGGCTTCTGGGTCAATCTGCCCATTTTTGATGAGGAGAGTTGGTTTCCCATCAATCAAGCGTTTGACAAAGCGAACATTGTTATTGAGCCACTTTAGGGTCAAAACCAAAATCGTCCACATCATCAAAATCACTGCGTATTGCAGGATACTGATTGAACTATTGTAAATTACCCCACCGATGATACCACCAAGAACATAGTTCTGAATTTGGTCTGTAGCAGAGTTAGGTGCTAGATTCCCCTTTCCTGTCACATTAATAACAAAAACAAGAGAGAAAAGACCCAAGGCCAGTTTGATTAAAATTTCCATATAGTTGAGTGTCATTTGTTTACCTCCACCAATTCAATAGCGTCTGTTTGATGCAATTCTAATTTCTCTAAAAGATACTTGTCTGGTTGGCTCCCGTTCATGGCGCGGTAGAAATTTGGACCTACCTTGACAAGCGCTCCATCAGTGGCAGCTGAAGTATTAACGTAAACTTCTGATTTATCCACCCCCAAGTCTTTGGAAACAACCTCTATGAAATGAAGTGAGGTTTGAAATTGATTGTTAGAGGCTTGATTGGTCTGGTATTTTGAGATTGTTACCAAAAGCATGGCTACCAAGGTCAAGGCCAAAATCATGACCAATTCCCGAAACTTAGTCCCCTTTTTATCTCGATAAGCCTTAAAAGCAAAAAATCCTGTGATAGCTAGGAGCACAATCCCAAAGCCAATCATGATTCCATTTTGTTGACTGATTTGGCTAAGCACATAGTCATATGAGTAAAATTTCATCTATTTTCACTCCCTTTCATAAAATCATTCTTCATTATAAACGAAAGAGGGTGATTTTTCAAACCATACGTTGGGGAAATAGACCTTTTTTTGGTATAATAAAATCTATAAATCTGAATGAAAAAGGTAACTTTATGAAACTCATCTCATGGAATATTGATTCCCTCAACGCAGCCCTAACTAGTGACTCAGCTCGTGCCAAATTGTCCCAAGAAGTCCTACAAACCTTGGTCGCCGAAAATGCTGATATTATCGCTATCCAAGAAACCAAGCTTTCTGCCAAGGGCCCTACAAAGAAACATCTGGAAATTTTAGAAGAACTCTTCCCAGACTACGAAAATACGTGGCGCTCTTCCCAAGAGCCTGCCCGCAAAGGCTATGCTGGAACCATGTTCCTTTATAAGAAAGAACTTACACCCACTGTCACTTTCCCAGAAATCGGTGCCCCTTCTACCATGGACTTGGAAGGTCGTATCATCACTCTAGAATTTGATAAATTTTTCGTTACCCAAGTTTACACTCCAAACGCTGGCGATGGCCTCAAACGCTTGGAAGAACGTCAAGTCTGGGATGTCAAATATGCTGAGTACTTGGCTGAACTAGACAAAGAAAAACCAGTCCTTGCGACCGGTGACTACAACGTGGCCCACAATGAGATTGACCTTGCAAATCCTGCTAGCAACCGCCATTCACCAGGATTTACCGACGAGGAACGTGCTGGATTTACCAACCTTTTGGCAACTGGATTTACGGATACCTTCCGCCACATTCACGGCGATGCTCCAGAACGCTACACTTGGTGGGCACAACGCAGCAAGACTTCTAAAATCAACAATACTGGCTGGAGAATCGACTACTGGCTCACAAGTAACCGCATCGCTGACAATGTGACTAAGTCTGATATGATCGACTCAGGTGCGCGTCAAGACCACACACCCATTGTCATGGAGATTGAGCTCTAAGGAGAAAGCTAATGGACTATCAAGCTGTCATTCCTGAATTTGTAGTATCTGACCTCGAAAAGTCACGCCACTTCTACTGCGACTTGCTGGGATTCTCTGTCGAATACGAGCGCCCCGAGGAGAAATTTCTCTTCCTCTCGCTTGAAGACTGTCAACTTATGCTAGAAGAAGGCGGCGCAGGAGAATTAGCTCAGCTGAACTATCCTTTCGGGCGCGGTGTCAATATTTCCTTTGGCATTGAAGATGTTCCTCAGCTACACCAAAAACTGCTGGAAGCTGACTATCCTATCCATCGTCCCCTGACAAAAAGAGAATTTCGAGTGGGAGATAGCTTTATATATCCCCATGAATTTGCGATTTTGGATCCAGATGGTTATTTTTTAAGATTTAGCGAGTAGAACAATAAAGATTGGAAAAAGTCTTTAAAGTTAGAAAAAGGCATATTGTCAAGTCTTGAAAAATCTTGATAATATGCCTTTTATGATGGAAAAACCTTCTAAATGTTAGCCAATAAGTTAATTTTTACCCATTTTTATTATATTTGTTCGTTTTTCAAACCAAAACACTAACAAAACATTTGATTTCTAAAGCTATTTAGTGTAAAATAAAAACATTGGCTCAAGCCTATGTTAAATTAAATATCGTTTTACTTGTTTATGTCGTGAATTGGCACGACGTTTCTACAAGGTGCCGGAACACCTAACAATAAGTAAGTTAGCTTGAGGGGATGGTCTTTTTTGCCATGCCTATTTTGGGGACTTGCTTAGAGATTAAGCAGGTCCTTTTTGAATACTTTTGTTAAAGCACACCTTTAAGTGTAAACTAAATATTTTTAATATTTCCCTTAATTAGTGCGGACGGGAGCAACTTCCTTCGGAATTTCATCCCTAATTTTTGAGCCAAAAGTCTCAAAAATCCCGTCATAGACAATAACAAGATTATTGTCTATGATACCACTACGGCGGGAAATATTTGATAAGACTCGCTTCGCTCGTACTAATTTTATCAAATATATAGTACTAGCAAACTGGATCACTATAGAAACATTTAACCAACAAGTAAACTGGCTTATAGACTTTAGGAGGTCTTATGAAATTATTAGAAGAGCGCATCCTCAAGGATGGGCATATCTTGGGTGATAACATTCTCAAGGTGGATTCCTTTTTAACCCACCAAGTTGACTTTAGCTTGATGCGAGAGATTGGTAAGGTTTTTGCGGAAAAATTTGCTTCTACTGGTATTACCAAAGTCGTGACCATTGAAGCGTCAGGTATTGCCCCAGCCATTTTTACAGCTGAAGCCTTAAACGTTCCCATGATTTTCGCTAAAAAATCTAAAAACATCACTATGAACGAAGGAATCTTAACTGCCGAAGTTTACTCCTTTACCAAACAGGTGACCAGTACCGTTTCTATCGCTGGAAAATTCCTCTCACCAGAGGACAAGGTCTTGATTATCGACGATTTCCTTGCTAATGGCCAAGCTGCTAAAGGCTTGATTCAAATCATCGAACAAGCTGGTGCCACAGTCGAAGCTATCGGTATTGTGATTGAAAAATCCTTCCAAGATGGACGTGATTTGCTTGAAAAAGCAGGCTATCCTGTCCTATCACTCGCTCGTTTGGATCGTTTTGAAAATGGTCAAGTCATATTTAAGGAGGCAGATCTCTAATGCAAACTCAAGAAAAACATTCACAAGCAGCCGTTCTCGGCTTGCAGCACTTACTAGCTATGTACTCAGGATCCATCCTGGTTCCCATCATGATTGCGACAGCCCTTGGCTATTCAGCTGAGCAGTTGACTTACCTGATTTCTACAGATATCTTCATGTGTGGCGTGGCAACCTTCCTCCAACTCCAACTCAACAAATACTTTGGGATTGGACTCCCAGTCGTTCTCGGAGTTGCCTTTCAGTCGGTCGCTCCCTTGATTATGATTGGGCAAAGCCATGGTAGTGGCGCTATGTTTGGTGCCCTTATCGCATCAGGGATTTACGTGGTTCTTGTTTCAGGTATCTTCTCAAAAGTGGCCAATCTCTTCCCATCTATCGTAACAGGATCTGTTATTACCACTATTGGTTTAACCTTGATTCCTGTCGCTATTGGAAATATGGGAAATAACGTTCCAGAGCCAACTGGTCAAAGTCTCTTGCTTGCCGCCATCACTGTCCTGATTATTCTCTTGATTAACATCTTTACCAAAGGGTTTATCAAGTCTATCTCTATTTTGATTGGTCTGGTTGTTGGAACTGCCATTGCTGCTAGCATGGGCTTGGTGGACTTCTCTCCTGTTGCAGCAGCACCGCTTGTCCATGTCCCAACTCCACTCTACTTTGGGATGCCAACCTTTGAAATCTCATCTATTGTCATGATGTGTATCATCGCAACGGTGTCTATGGTTGAGTCTACTGGTGTTTATCTGGCCTTGTCTGATATCACAAAAGATCCAATCGACAGCACACGCCTTCGCAACGGTTACCGCGCAGAAGGTTTTGCCGTACTTCTCGGAGGAATCTTTAACACCTTCCCTTACACAGGATTTTCACAAAACGTTGGTTTGGTTAAATTGTCAGGTATCAAGACTCGCCTGCCAATCTACTACGCAGCTGGTTTCCTGATACTCCTTGGACTCCTTCCTAAGTTTGGCGCCCTTGCCCAAATCATTCCAAGTCCTGTCCTCGGCGGTGCCATGCTGGTGATGTTTGGTTTTGTATCTATTCAAGGGATGCAAATCCTCGCTCGTGTTGACTTTGCTAACAATGAACATAACTTCCTTATCGCAGCTGTTTCAATCGCTGCAGGAGTTGGACTCAACAACAGCAATCTCTTTGTCAGCATGCCGACAGCCTTCCAAATGTTCTTCTCAAACGGAATCGTCGTAGCCAGCCTACTCGCCATTGTCCTCAATGCAGTATTAAATCATAAAAAGAAATAAGAAAAAGAGGTGTGAGCCTCTTTTTTGTTTCTCTATATCCTTACCTGTCTGTCTTCTGACCGTTGGCCTGTAACAAACATGGTAAAGGTTGCTTTGCAGACATTTCTGCCTTCTTGATTGGTGATATCCACATCCACCACACAGGTTGTGCGACCTTGATGGACGCATTCTCCTTTAATGGTCAACACATCGTCGAGTTTTCCTGCTTTGAGGTAGTTGATAGAGGATTGGAGCGTCACTCCATCTAGTCCTAGCGAGATGACTACCAAACCACTAATCTGGTCACAAAGGGTAAAGAGATAGCCACCATGGGCATTGCCATAGTAGTTGAGCGACGAGTTCACTACTTTTGTCGTCACCACAACGTGACCATCTCTCATTTGTTCAATTTCGTAATTTTCAAAGGCAGATATAGCGTCAAAATGAAAATCTTTCATCGTTTCCTCCTGATATTTCAAACGACACTATGATACTACTTTTTATAGGACTGTGCAAGGAGAAAGCTCCTAGTCTGGCAAAATTCCGACCTGCTCTATAAAGCGCATAAAGGCTGCCTGTCCTTGCTCCGTCTGCTTATAAACTCCTGCATCTTCAAGTACACGTGCAAAGATAGCACCCACAGAATCCTTAACGATTTCAAGGGCTTTTTCTTTATCTGTTAGGTCTGGATGTTGGACTTTGAGTTGGTCTGCCCATTCCTGATGATAATCGGAAACTGTAACAGCTTCTCCTACAATATAGCTAGCGACTCGCTCCACTTCTTCTTTCAGACGTGGTGGCAGGATAGCCAAGCCCATGACCTCAATCAAGCCGATATTTTCCTTCTTGATATGTTGGACATCCTTGTGGGGATGATAGATGCCGTCAGGATGTTCTGCAGAAGTCTGATTGTCCCTCAAGACCAAGTCCAACTCAAACTGGCCATCTCGTTTACGGGCTATAGGTGTAATGGTATGGTGTGGTGTTTCATTACTTTCTGCCAAGACTTGCACCCTTGGATCTGAATACTGGCGCCATTCCTGCAAAATCTTGTCAGCTAAGTTGATCAAATCTTCTTTGGAATCCGAAGTCAAACGCAACACTGACATGGGCCACTTGACAATTCCAGCCTTGACCTGCTCAAAACCAGTAAAATAGAAAGTCTTTTGCAAGGGAGCCAATTCCATCGGAAAGACGTGACGGCCTCCCTGATAATGATCATGAGTTAGAATAGAGCCCCCAACAATCGGTAGGTCGGCATTAGAGCCAGCAAAATATCCTGGAAACTGCTCTACGATAGCCAGCAGACGCTCAAAACTCTGACGACTAATGGCCATGGGACGATGTTGGCCATCTAAGAAAATACAGTGCTCATTAAAGTAGGCATAAGGTGAATACTGGAAACCCCACTCCTGAGCAGCCATTTCAAAACGGATAATACGGTGGTTGCTGCGAGCTGGGTGATTTACTCGACCATGATAGCCCTCATTCTCTAGACAAAGCTGACACTGAGGATAATTGCTGGCTTGCACTAACTTGGCCACCGCAATCTCTTTGGGATCCTTTTCAGGCTTAGAGAGATTGATGGTAATTTCAAGCTCTCCGTAATCAGATGGAACACGATAAGCGATATTTTTAGCAATAGCCTTGAGTTTTATGTAGTCATTTTTCTGACTGAGTTGGTAAAAATCCTCTATCGCTTGTTCAGGAGAGTGGGCGTAGGTTTCCCAGAAGTCACGATTGACCTGACTGGGACAAGGGGTCACCAAGTCCATCAGTTCAGCACCGAGGATTTCACGCGCAGTCTGACTATCCTCAATCGTTTCTAATCGAACGGCTTCCTCAACCAGCTGGTCCTTGAGGTCAATCAATTGATCTAGATCGGTCTCAACTTCCAAGACACCGTCTCCCACTCGTGCCAAAACACGGTTGGTCAGGTAGATTCGATCCATTTCCTCAAATGAACTTTCAGAAATGACATGTGTTACAAATTTATCTACTAAGGTCACTATAGAGCCTCCTTTTGACTAGTCAAGGACGCGAGTGCCACCTGCAACTTCAGCGATATAGAAGCTTGGAGCGTATCCAACTACTTCCTCGTAGTGTTTGCCTACAGCTTCCTCAAAGGCCTCAACAGTATCTTTTTGCACCAAAGCAATGGCACAGCCACCAAAACCAGCACCTGTCATTCGAGCACCGAGAACTCCTTCTTGTGCCCAAGCTGTGTGAACAAGGGTGTCCAATTCCAAGCCAGTTACTTCATAATCATGCTCAAGAGAAACGTGTGACGCATTCATCAAACGACCAAATGTTTCCAAATTACCTGCTTGAAGGGCTGCTTGAGCTTTGAGGGTACGTTGGTTTTCAAGTACGGCATGGCGAGCACGTTTCAAACGATTTTCGTCTTTAATTAGATAACTGTATTGATCAAAAGCCCATTCGTCCAATTCACCCAGGGTTTGAATGTCCAAAGCCACTTGTAGTTCTTCTACTGCTTTTTCACACTCAGCACGACGTTCATTATATTTAGAATCCGCCAATTCACGACGTTTATTGGTGTTCATAATAACAACGACATTGTCCTTCAAATCAAGTGGCACCAAGTCATACTCTAAAGTGTTAGTATCTAAGTAAATAGCACGTTGATCAGCTCCCATACCGATAGCAAACTGATCCATGATACCAGAATTTACTCCGATAAAGTTGTTTTCTGTTTGTTTACCAATTTTAACCAAATCCAAACGATCTAATTTTAAATCAAAGAGATGCTCTGCCACGACTCCTGTCAAGAGTTCCAAGGATGCAGAAGAAGACAAACCAGCACCATTTGGGATATTCCCATAAACATAAAAATCAAAACCTTTGTCAATCATATGGCCTGCTTCTTGCAAGAAATGAAGAACTCCTTTTGGATAGTTGGTCCAGTTGTGCTCTTTTTCAAACTTGAGGTCAGCAAGAGGAACTTCAATGATGCCCTTGTCTTCAAAGTTGGCTGAGTAGAAACGCAAGACTTGGTCGTCACGCTTGCGAGCTGCCCCATAAGTTCCCAAGGAAATAGCAGCCGGAAAAACGTGCCCACCGTTGTAGTCTGTGTGTTCACCAATCAAATTGATACGACCTGGTGAAAAGAAGGTTTGATCCGCTTCTTGACCGAAAACGGCAAGAAAGTCTTTACGAAGAGCTTCAGCAGTAAGATGTTGTGTCATATGAATTCTCCTTTGACTGTCCGTTAAGTCACCTTAACGTGTAATCGTTTTCTTCTATTGTATCCAAGGGATTTCCCAAGGTCAATCCTTTTTACTAAAATTTTACTAAACTATCAGTAAAAAGCAGAAAAATATGATATACTAACCTAAAAGAAGGAGGATTTATGGCTACCTTAAAAGACATTGCACAGCTAGCCTCTGTCTCTATCGCGACCGTATCCCGTGTCCTCAATCGCGACCAGAGCCTATCTGTTACAGAAGAAACCAGACACCGTATTTTAACCGTTGCTGAAGAGTTGGGCTACACCAAGCACCTCAAGACAGGCGAGTCCCACAAACCCAAGCAAAAGATTGCCATTATCCAATGGGTCAGCGAACAAGGGGAGCTGGACGACCTCTACTACTACCAGATTCGCCTAGGCATAGAAAAAAGAGCCCAAGAACTGGACTATGATATTTTGCGATATTTTAATGACCATCCTTTTACCCTAAGCGAGGAAGTGATTGGGATTCTCTGCATCGGAAAGTTTAGTCGAGCTCAGATTTCTGCCTTTGAAGAATACCAAAAGCCTCTTGTCTTTCTAGACAGTGATACACTTTCCCTGGGACACACCTGCATTATCACGGACTTTTACACTGCCATGAAACAGGTTGTCGATTATTTCCTCAGCCAAGGAATGGACAGTATCGGGATTCTAACAGGTCTTGAGGAGACAACTGACCAAGAAGAAATCATTCAGGATAAGCGGCTGGAAAATTTCAGAAATTACAGTCAAACAAAAGGAATCTATCATGATGAACTGGTCTTTCAAGGAAGCTTTACCGCCCAGTCTGGCTATGACTTAATGAAGGAGGCCATTCAGAACTTAGGAGACCAACTCCCACCAGCCTTTTTCGCAGCTAGCGATAGTTTAGCTATCGGTGCCCTCCGTGCCCTCCAAGAAGCTGGAATCAGCCTACCAGACCGTGTCAGTCTTATTTCCTTTAACGATACTAGCCTGACCAAGCAAGTCTATCCTCCCCTCTCCAGCATCACCGTCTATACCGAAGAAATGGGCAGAGCAGGCATGGATATTCTTAATAAAGAAGTACTCCACGGTCGCAAAATCCCTAGCCTGACCATGCTGGGAACCAGACTGACTCTGAGAGAGAGTACAAGGAATGATTAAGATATTAGAATCTAGGCAAAAACTAAATTTCAAGATAAAATGAAGTAAATGTCCCCACAATAAAACGCATAGTATCAAGTTTTTTTAATGCCTGACACTATGCGCTTTTCACTTTTAAAGACTTTTCCCCAGCCTCTTTTCTAGTGTTGATGCCCATGGGGTTGCTCTAAGGCTGTTACCCTCCGCTTATGTTGCGCATGATTGCTTTGGCTGGTATCCACTTCGATTGTAATATTCTGCACACCTCTTTCTTCTAAGAGCTGACGCACTTGATTCTTTGTTTCCGTCATCTGCTCCCAATCTTCTAAACAGAGATGGATAATGGCATTATTTTCCAGACCATCCATGGACCAAATACTAAGTTGATTGACACTTTTGACATTGGTCAGAGCATCCAAATCCTTCTCCAAATCACCAGTCTCTACTCCTTCCGGCACAGCGTCCAAGAAAATCTTGAGTGTAGACCAAAAACGTGGAATGGCTTTTGTTAGAATGAAGATGGAAATGACAAGAGATAAGAGCGGATCAAGAATATACCAATCTGTAAATCGGAGGATAATCGCCATTAGAATGACAGCCAACCAACCAAGAGTATCTTCAAAAAAGTGCAGGCTGAGAATTGACTCGTTCTTTGTCTTTCCCTTGCGAACTACTAGACTAGCTAGCACATTAATACTGACTGCAATGATCCCTAGCCAGAGGATACCTTCATCATTAACGGGCTGTGGATTAAAAAGTTTAGTTATATTTTCCAAAATCACTAGGATGGATCCTGTGATAAGAATCACAGCAGTCACAAGTGCCCCTAAAAGACTAAATCGCTTGTAACCCAAGGTGTACTGCCTATCTTCTTCTCTATTTGAGATTGTTTCTAAAAAGGCCGATATGCCAATAGCTATAGCATCTCCCAAGTCATGGACAGAATCAGCAAGAACAGCACTCGAACCAAAGATGCCTCCTGCGATAAACTCAACAATAGCATAGCTTAAATTTAAGAAAAAAGCTACCCAAACAGTATATTTTGCCTTCATCTTTCTCATTCCTTTGTTATAATAGATTTATGAACACCTTGTTCATTATTATTATCTACTAAAACTCAAAGAAAGGATAGAAGCAAAATGTCAGCTTTATTCAGTTCTGAACAATTTGCCTCAAATGTCCATATGACTAATATTGACCGCCGTATCAGCAAAACAAAAAAAGCCATCTATCAAGCTTTTCTACAACTTTTGAACGAGAAGGGCTACGAATCCACTACAGTTCAGGATATCATTGATCTCGCAGATGTGGGACGATCCACCTTTTACTGTCACTATGAGAGCAAGGAACTACTTCTGGACGAGCTTTGCCGCTACCTCTTCCATCACCTCTTTGAAAGAGAGGAGTCCATTTCAACCGAGGATTATCTCGCCCACCTCTTTCTGCATTTTCAGAAAAATCAAGACCATATCACCAGTCTGCTATTTTCCAAAAATGACTACTTCCTCCGTCAACTCCATAAAGAGCTAGAACACCATGTCTATTCCCTGATGGCTAATGATTTAAAAGAAGCTCACCCTAATCTACCTACTTCTTACCTCCAACACTTAGTCGTGTCCAACTTTGTCGAGACATTGACCTGGTGGCTCAAAAAAGGACAAGACTTTACAGACCAGGAAGTTGTCCAATTTTATCTAGACCTTCTCATTCCTAAAAATTGAATAGCAAATAGAGCTCAGTTGCCTTATTTCTTGGTTACTGAGTTTTTTATCTTTTCAACAATCAAAAAAGCCCAGACAACATTGTCTGAGCAGTTTTCTATATGGTCGTTTAACAAAGTTGAGTTTGACATTTTCAAACTATTTCTTCAACAAACCTTGTTCTTGTAGAAACTCCTTGGCTACTTGTTCTGCTGACTTGCCTTCAACACCGACTTGATAGTTAAGCTGGCTCATCTGGCTTTCAGTAATTTTACCAGCCAATTTATTGAGAACTGTTTCCAACTCTGGATGTTTCTTGAGAAGAACTTCTTTCATGAGTGGAGCCCCTTGATAAGGTGGGAAGAGTTGCTTGTCATCTTCCAATACCTGTAAATCATAACGTGCCAATTCCGCATCGGTCGAATAGGCGTCCGTGATTTGAATATCACCTGACTGAATAGCCTGATAGCGAAGGGCTGGTTCCATGGTCGCTACATTGAGATTGAGACCATACATTGATTGCAAGCCCTTATTGCCATCTTCACGGTCATTAAACTCGAGAGTAAATCCAGCCTTCAACTGCCCTTCCACTTTTTTCAAGTCCGAAATGGTCTTCAAGCCATATTCTTGAGCAATCTTTTTCGGAACAGCTACAGCATAGGTATTTTGATAAGACATGGGTTTGAGATAGGCTAGATGATTCTGTTTGGCAATACCATCACGCGCCACCTGATAAACCTGCTCTGACTCATGACTCACTTTAGGTGATGGTTGCAGCAAACTTTCAGTCACCGTACCAGTAAATTCAGGATAGATGTCAATATCGCCTTTTTTCAAAGCTTCATAAAGAAAGCTTGTTTTCCCAAAATTCGGTTTAACAGTCGCAGTCATACTGGTGTTTTCTTCAATCAGCAACTTATACATATTGGCCAAAATTTCTGGTTCTGGACCCAATTTCCCAGCAATAACCAAGTTTTCTTTCTCTTTTTGAGCCAAGAGAGCTGGGCTATAAGACAGACCGAGCAATATGGTCACCAAGGCAAAACCAGAAAAAATCGTCCGCAATTTTGCTTTTTCCATCACTTTTAGTAGGAAGTTAAAGGCAATGGCAAGCACTGCAGAAGAAAGGGCCCCGATCAAAATCAGACTGGCATTATTACGGTCAATTCCCAAAAGGATAAAAGAACCCAGCCCCCCTGCCCCAATCAAGGCAGCCAAGGTTGCCGTACCGATAATTAAGACAGCTGCCGTCCGAATCCCAGACATGATAACAGGCATGGCAAGCGGAATTTCAAACTTCTTGAGTCGCTCCCACCTAGTCATCCCAAAGGCAATCCCAGCCTCTTGCAGACTCGGATCAATTCCCTTGAGTCCAGTGATGGTATTTTGTAAAATCGGAAAAATCGCATAGATCACTAGAGCTGTCAAAGCTGGCAAGGTTCCAATTCCCATCAAGGGGATAAAGAGCCCCAACAAGGCCAGTGACGGGATAGTCTGGAAAATCCCTGCAATCTGCAAGACCCAGTCGGCCAATTTCTCATGATAGCGAAGATAAACAGCCAAGGGAATCGCGATAAAAATAGCTAGTAACAAGGTTAAAAGTGACAACTGCAAATGTTGAGATAGAGCTGTCAACCAATCACTAAAACGATCCTGAAAAGTTGCAATTAAATTAGTCATGAACACTACCTCCAAACAAGTCTGCTACAAAGTCTGTTGCAGGCGCTTTTAAAATTGTCTCGGGATTCGCTACCTGGCGAATTTCTCCATCCTGCAAGACAGCAATACGGTCCGCCAATTTCAGAGCTTCATCCGTATCATGGGTTACAAAAATCGTTGTCATCCCAAATTCTTTATGCAATTCTTTCGTCAGAATCTGCAACTGTTTTCTCGAAATAGCATCCAAGGCTGAAAAAGGTTCATCCATGAGGAGAATCTTAGGCTGACCAATCATAGCACGAACAATACCGACCCGTTGCTGTTCTCCACCAGATAATTCACTAGGAAGTCGATGTCCATACTCAGCCACTGGTAAACCAACCTTAGCCAAAAGCTCTTCTGTTTTCTGAGCAATTTCTTCCTTAGTCCAGCACTTCATTTCAGGAATCAGGGCAATATTTTCCGCGACCGTTAGATTAGGAAATAGGGCAATAGCCTGTAAAACATAACCAGTAGAAAGACGAAGATCCCGCTCGTCATAGTCTTTGATGCGCTTGCCATCCATATAAATATTTCCATCAGTCGGTTCCAAGAGACGGTTAATCATCTTAATCATGGTCGTCTTACCGGACCCAGATGGCCCAACTAAAACCATAAACTCGCCATTCTCAATCCGTAAATTAACATCTCTCAAGACATCTTTTTCTGTGTAACGTAAAGCTACATTTTTGTATTCAATCATTCTGTATCCTCAATTTAAAACTTCCCTCGATTGGTCAGGTCTTCTACCTTAGGCATGACTTCCTTATTATCCCAATTCTCCACAATTTTTCCATTTTCTAGACGGAAAATATCGTACTGGGAATAGGCAACTCCACCAATCTGAGTCTGACCATAGCTAACCACATAGTTTCCTTGTCCTAAGAGTTGGAAAACAAAGTCAAAAGTGGCCTTTACTTATAAACAGCTAATTTGCTCCATTTTAAACCTCATTTTCATCCTCTTTCAGATTAGCCAAAATTCTTTCTTGAAAGGCTTCAAACTGACGAATTTCTTCCTCTGAAAATCCTTTGTAAAAGATCGTATCCAATTTCTGACTGACACGATGCCCCACTTCTTTCTGAGACTGCCCCAACTCTGTTAAAACCAAATACTTCTTACGCTTATCTTCTCCACATGGACTAATAGTTACAAGATTTTGTTCCTCTAGCTTTTTTATCATCGTCGTCAGAGTATTATTAGCAAGTCCAGTCGCAAGCGCAATGTCTGTCGCAGTTGCACAGCCAGTTTCACTATTCCATAAAACCGCTAAAATCTTGCCCTGTTCACTCCGATAAAGAGCTTCAGGGTCTTGGCTCAGTAACTTTTGAAAAATCCGCCCATTCAACAAACGAATATGATGGGCTACCAAATGACTATCTTTCATGGCACCTCCAATTTATTTCTATATCGAAATGAATAAAGTAATTGTAACACTCGTCATTTCATCTGTCAACTATTTCGATTTAGAAATAATTTTTCCCAGTAAAAAAATCTCCTACCCATGGTAGAAGAATTTTAATCTTATAAAACTTAATCCGTCATGTCCGATACCAACGTTCGATGCTCCAATGGAATACTGCACATAACTAGCAAGAAAATGAAACCTGACTGAATCCAAAAGAGGGCCAAGTCAAAGATTCCGTGCACAGCAACCACTGTAAGGAAAGATAGATAAAGGCCGATAATCGGACGTTTCCCAGACTCCTGACTCATATCCATCATCAAGCGAACAGGAGCCACAGAAGACAAAACTAGTAAAATAGTCCCCACAATTCCGTAACTCAGAATCGTATCAATATAAAGACTGTGAGCATGTTCATGATAAGGAGCATTTATTCTAGGATAAGAGTGCATATAGGTCAATGGCCCTTCACCCCAGAAAGGATTTTGCTTAAATAAGGTCATCCCAGCATCCCAGATAGAAATTCGTTCTTCCATAGAAGAGTCTAAAGTCCCCATCCGAACTCCCAAATCACTGGAAAAGAGGAAACTCAAGCCAATCGCAAAGACCCCTATACTAAGCCAAAAGGCCTTCCAGTTTTTAATGGTTGTAAAGAGATAAATAATGGCTCCAGCGATAATAGCAGGAAATGCGGTTCGATTTTGCGTAAAATTCAAACCAAAGAGATTAACAAAGCCTGCAATCACACAGAATACTTTCAACCAATTCAACTTGGTCGTTGTAAACAGATAGAAAGCAATCATGATACAGAAACAACAAATAATTCCATAATAATTAGGGTTAAAGAAGGTCACTTCTGCACGATTCTGATGCCACACCTGCATATTGGGTGAAAGAAAAGCATAGTTGAATTTCTTCACAATTTGGAAATGTTCTAAACTCGCAAAAGCAGCTGACAATACGCTACCAAACAAGACGAGCTGCAAAATCAATCGAAAGAATTTATGTGATAAAATCGACTGATAATGCAAAAAGAAAACAGTAAATAGAAAAATTCCTACTGAAGCCACAACTCCCATCCAATTTTGTGCAAAAACGGATATAACAGTACTATAGCCAAGAAAAAGAAGCAGCATCGGATGCTCCCCCATTTTCTGAAGAATACTTTTCATGTCTCCTGTGAAAATTAAACTGATAATATATAAACAGAATACAACTACAAAAAGATAAAAGGGTAAAAAGATACTCAGGATAATTCCCAATAAAATCAGCTCTTTACTAGACAACCCTTTCAGCTTTTCAATAAAGCCTATTGATTTCAAAATGAATCCTTTCTCTCCAAATCAGTTGATTCAGATAATAGTAAGCTATCCTATATTGTACCACTTTTTTAGCAATTTGAAAACAAAGGAAACGCTTCCTAGTTAAAAAAGGAGCAAAAATACTGAGATTTCACACCTCAAGCTTAATGACTACATTTACTCTAAGAAAATCATACCGTAAATACTAGGCATATGTTAAAATAGTAGTAATTAAGCAACTAGCCAAACTAGATTCAAATCAGATACTATTCCTAAAGAAAGGAAACACTATGAAATCTTACCAAGCTGTCTACCAAATTCTAGCTAAAGATGCCAACTATATCAGCGGAGAAAAAATCGCAGAAGAACTATCCCTCAGCCGAACATCAATTTGGAAAGCCATCAGGCGGCTAGAACAAGAAGGCATTGAAATTGATAGTATCAAAAACAAAGGCTATAAACTGGTGAGTGGAGACCTTATTCTTCCAGAGATTCTAGAAGAAAACCTTCCAATTAAAGTCAGTTTTAAACCCGAAACAAGATCAACACAACTCGATGCAAAAGAAGCAATTGATTTAGGAAATGAAGCAAACACCCTCTATCTAGCTTCCTATCAAACAGCAGGACGAGGCCGTTTTCAACGCTCCTTCTACTCCCCACAAGGTGGCATTTATATGACCCTCCATCTCAAACCAAATCTCCCTTACGACAAATTACCATCCTACACACTACTTGTAGCAGGAGCTATCTACAAAGCCATTAAGAACCTAACTTTAATAGATATCGACATAAAATGGGTCAATGATATCTACCTCAAAAATCAAAAAATTGGAGGAATCCTCACTGAAGCAATGACCTCTGTGGAAACTAGCTTAGTCACAGATATCATTATTGGAGTAGGAATCAACTTCACTATTAATGATTTCCCACAAGAATTAAAAGAAAAAGCTGCTAGTTTATTTAAAACACCAGCACCTATTACCAGAAATGAATTAATCATAGAAATCTGGCGCACTTTCTTCGAAACACCAGCAGAAGAACTATTATACCTATACAAAAAACAGTCATTCGTTCTAGGAAAAGAAGTTACTTTCACACTAAATCAAAAAGACTACAAGGGACTTGCTAAAGATATCTCTGAAAGTGGAAAGCTTCTAGTTCAATGTGATAACGGAAAAGAAATCTGGCTCAATAGCGGAGAAATATCACTCAAGAGTTGGAAGTAATAATAAACTAGCACAACCATAAAATCGACAATATATAAAGATTTTAGCTTTTCTGCAGCCCACTACAGTTGACAAAGAGCGCAAAAAACTTCAGATAAGTAATCCAATTAAGTTTTACAAATCTGAAGTTTTTATTCTACAATTCTTAAAAATACAAAAAAAGAGTTATAAACTCTCAATAAAACGGAGAATAAGGGATTCGAACCCTTGCGCCAGTTACCCGACCTAACGATTTAGCAAACCGTCCTCTTCAGCCTCTTGAGTAATTCTCCTATTAATGGGCACGAGTGGACTCGAACCACCGACCTCACGCTTATCAGGCGTGCGCTCTAACCACCTGAGCTACGCGCCCAAGTTAAAAACTTGGTAATTGAACAAAGTTCAAAGCGGGTGACGAGAATCGAACTCGCGACAACAGCTTGGAAGGCTGTAGTTTTACCACTAAACTACACCCGCATACATACTATTAATAAAATGGCGCGAGACGGAATCGAACCGCCGACACATGGAGCTTCAATCCATTGCTCTACCAACTGAGCTACCGAGCCTTATTGCGGGAGCAGGATTTGAACCTACGACCTTCGGGTTATGAGCCCGACGAGCTACCGAGCTGCTCCATCCCGCGTTAATACAAAAGGAGGATGTGGGATTCGAACCCACGCACGCTTTTACACGCCTGACGGTTTTCAAGACCGTTCCCTTCAGCCGGACTTGGGTAATCCTCCATACTATTCAAATGGACCTTGTAGGACTTGAACCTACGACCACTCGGTTATGAGCCGAGAGCTCTAACCAGCTGAGCTAAAGGTCCAACAAGATCATTATAGCGGCGAAGGGGATCGAACCCCCGACCTCCCGGG